>NZ_JBAHZB010000129.1:0-8708 GCF_036697315.1 Alteromonas sp. 14N.309.X.WAT.G.H12 | reverse complement strand
CCATTTAAAGCCTCACAGGGCAACCCAGGTCTATTGCCTTATGAATCAGAAAACCTGGATTTATCCGTGGAATATTACTATGGCGACGGCAGCTATGTTTCATTAGGTCATTTCCGTAAAACCGTGGATAACTTTATCGCCGTTAGTGAAGAAGAACGCATTATTGAAGGACCCAACGGCCCTTTAACCAACCCCAGTGTTGACCCACGAGGAAATTGTCCAGAAGGCAGTGTTACAAACCCAGTTAGCGCCTGTACATCACAACCGGATGATCCGGCCATTGTATGGCTTGTGTCTACACCTGCCAACATGAATGCAACCAAGGTATTTGGTTGGGAGTTCAATATTCAGCATATGTTTGGTGACACGGGCTTTGGTACCATTTTCAACTATACCAATGTTAACAGTAGCGATGAATACGATATCCACAGTCTGGACAACGACCTCGCCTTAGGTGGTCTAAGTGATTCCGCTAACCTTGTGGGCTTTTACGAAATGGACGATTTCCAAGTTCGTATTGCTTACAACTGGCGAGATGACTTCTTACTTAGCGGTGGTGTAGAGCCCACGTTTACAGAAGCCTATTCACAGGTGGATGTATCTGCTAGCTACGACATTAATGACACGGTTTCGGTATTCGTTGAAGGGATCAATGTTACCGACGAATCAACCCGTCGCGACGGTCGATTTGAAAATCAATTAATCGATTATGAAGAGTACGGACCTCGTTACAACCTGGGTATCCGCGCAAGATTCTAAATCGAAAACCAGCTAAAAGGCCACCTACCGGTGGCCTTCATCAAAGGGGAATACCATCCCTTCCCGAGTCTGTAAGGGCTGGATGCACTGCTCCTCCTTTAACGGCAAGCCCTTGCATTAATGAACAACGAAAACAAACCCATAGGCCTGTTTTTCTGCCTGTATGGAATATGCATTTTTCAGCATCGACTTTTAACTATCTGTTATTAAAGGAAACACACTATGCTTTTAGATAAGCCAGAATATGTCAAAACAGCACTTTGTGCCCTGTCCCTATCAACACTGGTAGCCTGCAGCACCGACAAATCCACTGAAAAAACCAGTACCACTTATGCAGATAATCTCACTTTACAATCTGTAGCCGATTTTGATGCACAAACTGAATCTTTATCCATCACCGAGGATGGCGCAGTAAGCAATATTATAGATAACTCTTCATTAACTCACCATGCGCTGGCAATCCGTTTTTCCCCTGAACCCAAAGAAGCCAAAGTGACGCTTGCGCCAAAGCAGCCTTGGGATTGGTCTGCACAACGGGAAGTCAACTTTGCGTTTGATGCAATTAATACGGGTGAGGAATCGGTACAGCTTTATGTTTCGATTCACAATGGCAAAGGTGAAGTCACCCATCAAAGTATGAATATCGCAGCGGGTGAAAAAGGTACTTACTACCTCTTGCTCGGAGGAAAAGCCCTTGAGACGGATTTAGGATTTAAAAAATCCGGTATTCCCCCCTGGCAAAGTAGTGATGAAATGGCCTATTTTCGCTATGGCTCGCCCACCATTGATTTACATGAGATCACCGGGATCACACTATCTATAAAAGGAAATTTGACAGAAAAAACGATTCAGGTTGATAACCTACGACTACGCGCCAACCCCGAATATGACGACTCGTATCGAAAAGGCTATGTGGATCGGTTTGGTCAAAATGCTAAAATCGAATTTCCCATTAAAATCCACTCGGAAGCAGAGCTTAAACAAGCGGCAGATAACGAACTCGCCCAATTACGCCAGTCTGGCTTAATGCCGGATCGCTCACGGTTCGGTGGCTGGAAAGATGGCCCTCGCCTTGAAGCAACCGGCTATTTTCGTACAGAAAAAGTCAACGGAAAGTGGTGGATGGTTGACCCTGATGGCTATCTCTTTTTCTCCCATGGTGTGGCAAATGTACGTATGGCTAATTTAACCACATTAACCGGCGTAGATTTTAAAGATGATTCGGTACGCTATATTGATCCTGAAGCCGTCACCCCTGAAGACTCAATGGGTATTGTAAAAGTATCTGATAAAGTCAGACAAAGCCGTTATATCGCGTCTAAAGTTCGCCATGACATGTTCACCTGGTTACCAGACTACGATGATGATCTAGCCGCCCATTACAGCTATCGAAGAACCGTATTATCCGGCCCGGTTACATCAGGTGAAACCTACAGTTTTTATCGCGCGAATTTACAACGTCGCTATGGCGAACAGTACCCAGAATCCTACATAAAAAAATGGGAAGAAGTCACATTGGCCCGTTTTCAAAATTGGGGCTTCACCTCTATGGGTAACTGGGTCGATCCCGCCTTTTATGATAATGAAAAAGTCCCGTATTTTGCCAACGGTTGGATCATAGGTGACTACAAAACATTAAGTTCGAAATATGACGTATGGGCACCAATGCCGGACTCCTTCGACCCTGAATTTGCCCGTCGAGCACAAATTACCGTGGATACCATTGCCAACGAAGTGCATAACTCGCCCTGGTGTGTAGGGGTGTTTATCGATAACGAAAAAAGCTGGGGATTAAGTGAAGGCAGTGTTGAACATCGCTATGGCTTAATACTGGATGCCATGAATAAAAATGCATCACAGAGCCCTGCCAAAGCCGCCTTTACCCAATACCTGCAAAACAAATATGACTCAATTAACGCACTAAATCAGGCATGGAATACCCAATTCGCTACTTGGAGTACAATAGAGAACGGTGTCAATTTAACGACCTTTTCTGAGCCAATGGTCTCTGATTTATCCCATATGCTCGAGATGTTATCAGAACAGTACTTTAAAGTGGTGCATGACGCATTGGCCAAAGCCATGCCCGATCACCTTTATATGGGCGTAAGAATGGCCAACTGGGGGATGCCCAAAGAGACCATTAAAGCGGCGGTGAAATATTCCGATGTACTGAGTTTCAACATATACGAAGAAGGCATACAGCCAAAAGCTTGGGCGTTTTTGCAAGATATCGATTTGCCGTCCATTATTGGCGAATACCATATCGGTGCCACCCGCGAAAACGGCTTATATCACCCCGGATTAGTACAGGCTGACGACCAAGCTGACAGAGCACAAATGTATCTTGACTACATGCACAGTGTTTTAGCCAATCCTACCATGGTGGGCGCACACTGGTTTCAGTATGTAGACTCCCCCATTTCCGGTCGCGCATTTGATGGTGAAAACTATAATGTGGGTTTTGTTTCCGGTACGGATATTCCCTATCCTGAGATGGTGGAAGCCGCGAAAAAGTTTAACGCGACTGTCTACCCCACCCGCTACAACAGCAGCTACAAACTACCTAAATAGTAATACGCTTACATAAAATAAAGACGCTTCGTTAATCCACGAAGCGTCTGTTTAACGACCTAATAAAGAATACTTTCACAAATTTAAACTTAATAAGAACTATTTGCATTTGTATTCATTTCCTTTATATTGTCACCCACCGCTATCCCCATAGCTGTATTTACACACTGACATCATCAAGGAAACACTAAGAATGCAAAAAAAACGAATTGGTACATCGCTTTCCACTAGTGCACTCGCACTTACCGTATCCTCAGTTCTACCCATGACGGGTATCGCTGCTGACTTAGCCGAACCTTATCAAGCCACCGAAACCCAAAGTGAACTTGAACTCACAAAAGCCAAGGCTGACGTTGAAAAAACCTATAAAGTTGATGAATCTTCTTCTGTAAAACTCACCCAACCCATCGCAGACACGCCGCGCACCATTACGGTTATTCCCTCAACCATGCTTGAAGATCAAGGCATAACCAGCCTCAATGATGCGCTGCGAAACGTAGCCGGTGTCTCCACCTTTGGCGGGGGTGAAGGTGGTGGTGGTACGGTTACCACCAGTGACAGCGTCAGCATTCGGGGTTTTGACGCCAGTTCCAGTATCTATATTGATGGGATCCGTGATATCGGTGGCTACAGCCGCGATATGTTCAATTATGATCAAGTGGAAGTGATTAAAGGCGCCAGCGGCAGTATTGATGGCAGAACCAATGGCGGAGGTTCACTTAACCTTAGTACCAAACGTGCTCAGTTGGACGATTTCGGTTCTGTGTCCGGTCGCTACGATAATTTCGACACCGGCCGGGTAACCGCTGACGTCAACAAGCAACTGTCTGACAACACAGCCGCCCGCTTTAACCTGGTATATTCCGATGGCGGCGATGTGTTTGACAACGGTAGAGAAAATTACGAAACACTGGGGCTTGCGGGCTCATTTTTCTATCAAGCAACGCCGGACACTGACGTTACTCTCGATGTTTTCTACATGGATCAGGATAATACCCCCATCCTTGGTTTGCCTTACGTTACCGCAGATGCCGCTGAAGCATCTGGTTTAGATGAAGGGCCTATCGATTCCTCCTACTGGAGTAATTACTACAGTGTGGATGGCCGAGATTATGAAGACATTGATACCGGCATGATTACCTTGTTGGTGAATCACAAAGTAAATGACAACTTAAGCCTTCGCAGCCAAACCCGTTACGGCTCAAATGATAAAAAATCTGTGATTGGGCGTCCTTGGTGGGGCTCTGATGATGAAGCCGGTTTATTGGATGCCACTAAAATCCAGTCTCTCGATGAAGAAAGTGATTTGTTCGTCACCCAATTCGATGGCTTATTTACCTTTGAACAGGACAATATTGCTCACAATCTTGTGATTGGTGCAGAATATGCCAAAGAAAAGCTCACCTCCTACGGACTGGACGCTGACTATACCTACACCGTCGATGGTGAGGTTGTCGATACGCCTTATATTGATCCCACCAACCCATTAAACAACATCGAAGTCTCTGGCAGTGTTGTACGCAATGGCGAGGATACCGTCGGTGATGCTGATACCATTGCGATTTATGCCTTTGATAGCATCAGTATTGGCGAGCAGTATCAACTAGACGTCAATGCAAGACTCGATGACTATGAAATTGAAGGGGAAACATGCAGCCGAGGTACCTGTGCCACCGGTCTGAGTGCTGACGCCACCTTCTTCTCGTATGGGGTCGCATTTAGTTATATGCCCACAGAGAACGGCAGCATCTATGTCAGTTATGGTAATTCAGAAGAACCTCCAGGAACCGAGTTAGCCCTGTCGACCAGCGCAGATAGCAACTCACTGGATCCCCAAGATGCAGAAACCATGGAATTAGGCACTAAATGGGAACTCTTTGACGGCGATCTGCTATTAACTGCGGCGATATTTAAAACCACCAAAGATGTAGAGGACTCGGAAAGTATCACTGATGATGACGGGAATTCTTCCACTTATTACTATCTCACTGGTGAACAGGAATCAAAAGGCTTTGAAATCGGCGTGGTGGGTAACCTGACCGACAATCTGTCGATTTCTGCTAATTATGCCAAACTGGATACAGAAACAACCCAGGATCTGGATCCTGATGAAGTGGGCAACGGTTTGCAAGCCGCGCCTGATGATACAGCTACCGTTTGGTTATCTTACTCAGCCATGGACGATAAGCTGAACCTAGGTGGCGGCCTTTACTACAACTCCGGTGAAACCTATTGGCGTCAACAAACCGCCTATTTCACCGTGGATGCTTATACCACCGCCTCTTTGATGGCCTCATACCAAGTCACCCCAGCACTGAAAGTACAAGTTAATATCGACAATCTGTTCGATGAAGAGTACGTTACTGACTTCAGTGCGAAAGGTCACTTCAGACCGGGTGATCCTAGAAGTTTCGCCGTATATGCAAGCTATAACTTCTAATGTAAACCACCTATAGCCGGGCACTGCCCGGCTTATTTTTAACGAACAAACATCTGTAAACTATGCTAGTTAAAATAGAAAAATTTTTTACTAAAGAACAAGTTGCCGAAGCCATCGCCATGCTGGAAGCCGCCGAGTGGGTAGACGGTGCGGTCACCGCTGGCCATCAAGCGGTAAAGGCAAAACGCAATTTACAGTTACCTGAAGATTCAGAAATCGGCAAACAATTAGGGGAATTTATTCTCGCCCGATTAGGCCAGTCTCAAGAGGTATTGGCCGCCGCATTACCCAACAAAATCTATCCGCCCATGTTTAATTGTTATCAAGGCGGCGGTGAATTCAACTATCATGTGGATAACACCATACGACGTGTTGCTGGTACCCCAGTAAAAATAAGAACTGATGTGTCAATGACCTTGTTCTTTTCTGAGCCAGAAGACTATGACGGCGGTGAGCTTGTTATTCAGGATACCTATGGCGAACAACGGGTGAAATTTGCAGCAGGCGATATGGTGCTGTATCCCTCTACCAGCTTGCACAAGGTAACGCCTGTTACCCGAGGACGCAGACTTGCTTCTTTTTTCTGGTTACAAAGTCTGGTAAGAAGTGATGAGCAAAGACGTATTCTTTATGATTTGGATAAAAGTATTCAGGCACTCACAATCGATACCCCTGATCACCCTGAACTCGTGCGTCTGGCTGGCGTTTATCACAACCTGCTACGACAGTGGTCAGAAACCTAAACGACCGCTATTTTTGCCAAATATGGTTGACTGAAATATCGTTAAGGGAAGTGCAACCGCATAGTGCCATGGTTAATTCCAGCTCATCTCGTAATAAACGGATGGTATGGGCCACACCCAATGCCCCCGCAGTGGCCAAGCCATAAAACACAGGTCGCCCAATCATTACTGCATTTGCGCCTAATGCCAACGCTTTAAATATATCCGTTCCACGACGGATCCCGCTGTCTATTAGCAACGGCAAATCTGGCCCCACCTGATGACGAATCGCCGGTAACACATCAATGGGTGAAGGTAAGGTATCCAGCGTCCTACCCCCATGATTTGAGATCACGATGCCGGCCACATTATGGGCTTTTGCTTCCTTCGCATCCTGGGGGTTAATAATACCTTTAATAATAATTGGAAGGCGGGTGTTATCGCCTATCCATGCAATGTCATCCCAAGTTGGCGCTGTTTTCATTAACCCTTGAAATACCGTACTTTTACCTTCATTGCCAGCAGACTGAGCTTGATATTCGGTACAATTTTCAGCGCAAATTCCAGGCGGCAAAGAAAACCCTGCCCGTTGCTCGCGATTGCGTAACCCGTTAATGGGCGCATCAACGGTAATCATCAACGCACTGTAACCGGCCTTTTCTGCGCGACGTACAAGGTCGAGGGTGTGCTCTTTTTGACTCTGAAAATATAACTGAAACCATTTTTGCCCGGAACTGGATCCCGCCACCTGTTCAAGGGACGTGCTGGCTAAGGTACTTAGCACAAATAATCCATCTTGTGCTTCTGCGGCCAATGCTGAGCCAATTTCACCGTCAGGATGGGCCAGTTTTTGATAGGCAACGGGTGCCAAAATAATAGGGTGAGCCAATGTGTGCCCTAACAAGGTGGTCTTGGTGTGCCCTTTTGAGACATCCTTTAGCACGCGGTTAAGTAATTTAATTTGCCGGTAGGCTGTTTCATTCTGTCTTGCCGACACTTCATCGCCAGAGCCGCCATAAATATAAGCCCATGCTTGCTCATTAAGATTTACTTTGGCATATCTTTCATAATCAATTAAGGCGGCAATATCAGGTGGGATTTGCGGTGACTGCATGACGGTTCACTCTGTTACTTTACAATTAAGATAAAATGCTAGCTAATCAAGCCGTTTGCTCATCATTATGGCATCTTCACGACCCTTGGCGGACGGGTAATAATCCCGACGTATATCAATATCGTTAAAATCAGCGCCACGATAGAGTGCGATGGCCCCGTGATTTCCGGCCCGTACTTCCAGCCAGATTTCCTCAGCATTTAAGCTGACAGACGCATCAATCACCGCATTCAGCAATTGCTTTCCTACCCCATGACCACGTTGTTCTTCTGCAACCGCAATGTCCATCAAGGTCACTTCACCGGCCACATGCAACATGATTGCATACCCGATTACCCGATTATTTTTAACCGCAGCTAAGCAGGAATATGGGGAAGAGCAGCAATCAGAGAAGGTTGAAAAGGACCAAGGCTGAAAGGTAGCACACTGATGAAGATAATAGGCTTGATCTAGCTGCTCATCCAATAAGGGGCGAATAATCACTGTCATGTGTGCCTTAAAATACCGTACAAAGTTGTTGCCACAACGCTTTTTTTTGCGCTGCGCTTAACATAGGTGCATTTACAGGAAATGTAATTTGGCTGGGACTGACTCCCAATTTATCACCGCTTATCCATTTTAAATTAGCTTGGGGGGCAAGAAATTCAATGGCCAAATCGATATCAGTAGCGATGCTTCCCAACGCAGCCTTATTTAGCGGCTTTTCCGCTGGAGGTGTTGGTGTAGCAGACGTTGACGACATGGAATCGGGCTCACTGGCCGTACCTTTCGCCGAAGGATCAACACCAATGGCTGCCCGCAATTGTGCGATGGGATCATTTTTGTTTACTTGCCCAGATGCCCGCCCTTCAGAGGTGGCAGCATCCACCGTATCAGGCTGTACTGTGTTGACTTCAGACTGACGTGCCCATACGCAAATATCCATTTGCTGGAGAACTGCTATTTGATAAGCCGTAAGCGTTAGTGCCATGATTTTTCACGTAAAGAAAGAGACAAGAAGTATAACTTATCGAGGGAAGAAATGGCAGGGGTGGAGGGACTCGAACCCCCAACCATCGGTTTTGGAGACCGCTGTTCTACCAATTCGAACTACACCCCT
>NZ_JBAHZB010000128.1:3159-8759 GCF_036697315.1 Alteromonas sp. 14N.309.X.WAT.G.H12 | reverse complement strand
TTCCGATGATGGAGGAAGTACCACCGTATCATTAGGTCCCATAATAGACGACGTTGCTTTCATAAAGAGTACCGGTTCTTCTGGAACCTCTACCCCAGTTTCTGTTGCGTGATCGGCATAATTTAAGCCAACACATATAAATTTACCTACCTGACCAACAGGCTCCGCAAGCCGAGGATTACCATCGACCAAGGGTAAATTATTCAAATCGAGTGATTTTAATTTAGCCAAACTTTCAGGAGAGATTGTTCTACCATTGATGTCACTAACATATTGGCTAAGATCTCTTATTTTTCCCTGATTATCGAGTATCCCTGGTTTTTCCTGGCCTAATTGACCATATCTTAGAAGTTTCATTAATGCTCCTTAAAGCAAAGTTCAATTGGTATCGGACAGACTAAATATTTGTTCCATTAAAACCCATTTTTCATTTGGATTTCCCCAAGGAAGTGCTTGTTGAAATTTCCACATCAGCTCTTCCCATTCATCAGCTCTAGGGTTTTGTTTGTTGATTTTTTCCATTAACTCAAAACTGAAATTTTCATTGACTTCCATAATCATAAACAGGCGATTACCAGTTAAGAAAATGTCCATATTAGTAATGCCTGATTGACGTATACTTTCTGTAATTTCCGGCCAAACTTTATCTGGTTGATGAAACTGCTTATATTGGGCAATAAGATCTGGATCGTCTTTAAGATCCAATGCAAAACAATAGCGTTGAGTTTTAGTCGACATCGTGCACCTTGTTAGTCCGATAGCCAAAAATGGCGATAATTACAAAACACATTAAGGGGAGAACAAAAGAAACCTGTACAGCGGTTAACGAGGATGCATTCCAATTATCGATGATGCTTGCCTGTAGCATAGGAAGAAAAGTTCCCCCTACAATAGCCATTATTAAACCCGCAGCAGCAAATTTGGCATCATCACCTTGGACTTTTTGTAAAGCGATACCATATATGGTGGGAAACATTAAAGACATACAAGCTGATATGGCGACCAGACAATAGAGTCCACTTCTTCCACCAATAAAAATTGTAACGGCTGATAACAAAATCCCCCCCAATGCGAGCAACATCAGTAGGCGCCCAGGATTAACAAATTTCATTAAAAAAGTGCAGATAAAACGGCTAAAACAAAAAATGACCATGGCTACAATATTGTATTGTTGCGACAAAATTTGTGCATTTTTCTCATCCATACCTTCATGGGTGAACACTTCGGTACCGTAATGAATAATAAATGTCCAACACATAATTTGTGCGCCAACATAAAATATCTGGGCGATGACCCCCTCCCGATAGCGCTTATTGGTCAATAACCGTTTGAAAATAGATGACAGACTTACATCCGCATGCATTGCAGGTTTATTTTCGGGCATTTTGAGTAAAGCTATGCTTATAAATACGACAGCAATAATTAGCGCAATAATGACATAGGGCTGACTAATAATATTTAGATCGGCAGATTTAACAGCCTCAAATGATTCGGGAGAAAGCAGTTCACGCTCTGCTTTACTACGACCATCCAGTTTAGCCAGAATAAATTGTGAGGCTGTAAACATCCCCAATAACGACCCTATAGGATTAAATGCTTGGGCTAAATTAAGTCGCCTGGTCGCCGTGACTTCAGATCCCATAGATAGGATATAAGGATTAGCAGTGGTTTCTAAAAACGACAGCCCACAGGTAATTACGAAATAAGCAAAAAGAAAGGGAAAGAATTCCCCTATATTACTGGCTGGAATAAACATCAAGCCACCTAAAGCATATAACGCCAGTCCCAGTAGAATCCCTGCTTTGTAAGAGAAACGACGAATAAACAGCGCCGCCGGAATTGCCATCGCACCATAACCACCATAAAAGGCAACTTGTACCCAGGTCGCTTCCGTGGCGTTGGTGAGAAATATTTTTTGAAATGCCGCGACCATGGGATTGGTAATATCGTTGGCAAACCCCCATAGAGCAAAGCAAGACGTGATCAAAATAAAAGGAATTAAAATCGTACCTGAAACGACTTTATCTTCATCATACGCACTTTGTATTGATTTAATATCTGGTGGTGAATTGGCAACCTTGTTATCAAATCCCATTATCCTAGCTCCCCAATATTAGTTATTAAGTGTGACAAAACCACCATCAATGGGAAAATTAACGCCGGTAATGAAAGAAGACTCATCTGAGCTTAAATAGGCAATTAGAGCAGCCATTTCTTCCGGCGTCCCCATACGTCCTATTGGTTGCGTTTGTGATAACTTTTCAAACATTTCCTGTTGATTATCCGGATAGCTAGTGGCCAGGAATTTATCAACAAAAGGAGTATGCACGCGCCCGGGCGCAATAGCATTACAGCGAATCCCATCATGTATATAATCTTTAGCCACTGAATACGTCATCGTTAAAACTGCACCTTTAGTCATGGAATAAGCAAAACGGTCGGCAATACCAACCGACGATGCAACCGAAGCTAAATTGACGATAGTTCCTTTTTGTCGCGCTTTCATAGCAGGCACTATCGCGGCCATACAGTTGTATACACCTTTAACGTTAACTTGATATAAACGATCTAAATCCTCTTCGGTCGTCCCCTCCAAATTACCGATATGTGCTATACCTGCGCTGTTTACCAAAATATCAATTTCTGTTTGACTCAATATATCGCCAAAAACCTCTTTAACTTGTTGAGTATTGGCGATATTGCAAGTCATAGTATGAGCCTGACCGCCAGCTTGCCGTATCTTTGTAGCAGTGGCTTCTGCAGCCTGTTGATTAAGATCGAGTATCCACACTTCGGCGCCTTCTTCAGCAAAACGCAAGCAGGTCGCTTCGCCAATGCCGCTACCACCGCCGGTAACGATCGCTGATTTGTTATTTAGTCTTTGCATAAGAACCCCCATGACATATTCGGTTAAAGAGTAAGGTTATAAAAAGTAGCCGCATTGTTATTCCATATTGCCTGCTGTTGTGCCGGAGTCATTGCCTGTACAAAATGTTCCACATAGGTTATCCATCTAGGATAATCAGACGCCAAATTTAAAACCGGCCAATCACTGCCAAACATTAAACGCGACGAACCAAAGCACTCAAATAGATGCTGCATGTAGGGAAAAATATGAACGTAGTTATTGTGTATACCGGCTTCGGTCACTAATCCTGAAAGCTTGCAATACACGTTGGGATTTTGCGCAATAGACCTTATCAAATCAGACCATGCTTGCGTTTTTCCTGATGCAATATCAGGTTTTGCACCATGATTGATGACTACCTTTAAATGAGGATAACGTTTAATTAATTGCTCCAGATAAGGTAAGTGCTCAGTCTTAACCAATGCATCAAAACTTAGATTGTTATCTATGAGTGCCTGAAAAATGGGAGCGAATGCATCATTAAGTATCCATGCAGGATCCGACAAATCCTGCAGCATAGGTCTGATACCTTTAAATTTTGGCTGTTGGGATAGACGTTGTAGCTGCTCAACAGCATCATAAGCCAGCATGTCAATCCAGCCGACCACACCAGCAATAAATTCATGCTGATTGGCCAGCTTCATCATGAAATAGGTTTCATCAAGACTGTCAGCTGCCTGTATCAAAATAGTCTTTTCTACATTCCCTTGAGACATCAAACCAGTTAAATGCTCAGGCAAATAATCACGATATAGTTCAGACAGATCTGACGTTAGCCATCGATAGTCTTGCCGATCCAGTTGCCAGAAATGTTGGTGAGCATCAATACGCTGCATAGGCTTCATTCTACTTCTGCACTAACCGGTAACGGGGCATCAGGATGCAATAATTCCTGTTCCTGTAATGCTCTCCATAGCTGATCAGGAATAGGTGTGTTCATATAATCCTGAGTAGTCACCACGCGTTTAGCTGAACTTAATCCAGGAATAACACTGACCACAGAGGGATGCCCTAAAGGGAACTGTAGTGCCGCCGCGGCGAGAGGCACATTAAATTCATCACAAATTTTCTCAATCCGGCTAACACGTTCAATAATAGCGGGGGCGGCCGGCGCATAATTGTAATGTGGAGTAACGTCAGTCCTATTAACGCCAGTGGCGAGTATCCCTGAATTATATGGTCCTCCAAGAATAATTGATGCTTGTTCTTTCTCGCAGCGAGGCAGGAAACTTTGCAATGCATCCTGCTCTAGCAAGCTATAACGTCCGGCCAGTAAGAAGCAGTCGAAACGCCCATGATCCATCGCTTGTTCACAGACTTCATATTCATTTACACCTAAACCAATGGCCGAAACCAGACCCTGCGAGCGGAGTTCATCCATGGCTTTATAACCGCTTTCCATTGCAATCTTGAACAATTCCGGATGCTGACTACCATGAGTCACTTGGCCAATATCATGCATATAGATTATGTCAATCATGGACAAGCCTAGGCGCTGTAAGCTGTGTTCAAAAGAACGCATAATGCCGTCATAAGAATAATCGTAGACAGGATCAAATGGCATCGGAGAACAGAACCCGAACTTGTCACTGGCACGCTCACAAGGATTGAGTAAACGACCAACCTTGGTGGACAGAACGTAACTTTGCGTATCAACTTCTCTCAGCGCATCACCCACCCGCCGTTCACTTAAACCAAAGCCATAAAAAGGCGCGGTATCAAAATGATTTATCCCAACTTGACAGGCTTGTTCGATAGCCGTCCTAGCACTATTGTCGTCAATTTCATGATACAAATTACCTAATGTCGCAGCACCAAAGCCAAGCTTACTGACTTGCAAAGAGGTGGTACCAATCGTTCGCATGGGTTGTGAATTAACGGTCATATTCAACTCCTGTGAGTAAAGCAAGGCATTACTTATCGTTGCACGACGGGTAAACAAGCCGGACCAATTGACTCAAATTGCTTATAAGTCAACACAAATTCCTGATGACCTAATGCTTCGGATTTTGTTTGACGACCATTGGCTACCTCCAAGGTGAGTTCGAAAATATTTTTTCCGATCTCATCAACCGTGGATTGCCCTTCAATAATGCTGCCTGCATTAATGTCCATGTCATCAGACAGTTTGCGGTAGGTTTCTGGATTAGCGCAGACTTTGATTACCGGTGATATGGCAGACCCCACCACAGATCCCCGGCCAGTTGTAAACAAAATAATGTGGCAACCCGAAGCGATCATTTCGACAATTTCAGCATTATCAGAAATATTCGGAAATCCGAATTTCGGTCCGCCATCGGGTACAACGTCCATCAGATATAGCCCACCTCTGGGAGGGATATCACCCGGCTTAATTAAGCCATGGATTTTTGATGCCCCCGATTTAGCATAGGCGCCCATGGATTTTTCTTCCTGAGTTGTCAGTCCACCTTCGGCATTTCCCGGTGCAAACGAGCCATATCCCATAGCGGTATAATATTGCTCCGCTTTTTCCACTGACTTGACAATAATTTTCCCTAACTCAGGTGTAATAGCTCGGTTAGCCATAATCTGTTCGCAACCGATTAACTCTCCGGTTTCCTCAAATATACAGGCAGCATCCCGTTCTATAAGTTTATCGAAACAACGCCCAACGGCAGGGTTAGCACTGATCCCACTGGTGCCGTCTGAACCACCACAAATAGTCCCAACC
>NZ_JBAHZB010000128.1:0-3149 GCF_036697315.1 Alteromonas sp. 14N.309.X.WAT.G.H12 | reverse complement strand
CATATCAACTTTTTCCACTTGGGCTATGTCTTCCTGCATGGCTTGGATTTTTGCCACACCAACATCAATACTCTTTTGCGTACCGCCATTTTCCTGGATAACCACAGTTTCAACGGGTCTGCCACTGTCTCTGATGACTTGGCTTAGTGCTTCCCGGTTAAATCCTTCACATCCCAAGGATAAAAGCACGACCCCGCCAACATTAGGATGATTACCCAGCTGCTGCATGATCCTGAGTGCGTATTCATTGGGATAACATCCTGAAAAGCCAATTAACTGAACATCTGCATTATCACAACTATCAACAATACGCCTCGCCACATGATGAGCACATTCAACGAGGTATATCACTACAATTACATTTCTGATCCCTTTACGACCATCTTGACGAAGATAACCTTGCATTAATATTCTCCTTTCTGGCTTGAACGGGTGTGGCTAGCTATGTAATCGCTTTTCATATTTTGTAAATGAACATGCTGTCCAAACTTTACGGGCTGTGTCGTTGAGCCAATGGGAACCCCGTATTTAATCACTTTGACTCCGGTATCCAGATCAGCGCGAGCTATCTTATGGCCAATATCGATTGATACATCCAAAGTAACGAACTTCCCCTCTATTTGAACTCTTTCGGCTTCATTGATACGGCCACAACAGACCAACACATTGTCTGTTTCATCCAAAATCACTAAACGCTTGTCTGTTGTATACATTGATTATTCACGCTTTATTTGATTATTCTCTGGCTGATTGCCAGTGATTTATATATAAAACAATGTTTCAATTATAGACATCTTTGTTTATTTAGATCAATAGTTTTACAATTTATTTGAATATTTTTTTCATTAGGGAAATATCTTGGCGGTCTTATGACAAGAAAGAACAGAAGGCTCATTTAAATTTTATATATCAAATATGGTTTGTTAGTATGAGCCACCGTTCGAACGAGACAGAGCTAATCGCTTGGTTTAAAGGCGTGCCAAGTAAGTGGAAGGGAAAATAGTATGGTAGATAAAAAAAAACGTAGTTATTCTGCTCCTGCATTAGAGAAAGGCTTTGAGATTCTGGAATTATTGGCCGAATTGCAAAAACCAATGTCGTTGACACAGATTTCAGCCACGTTGGATAGATCGAAGAGTGAAATTTATCGAATGATTGCAGCGTTAGAAATGCGCGGCTATTTGGCAAGAAATGAAGGGGGAGACTATTTCCATATCACTAACAAGCTGTTCGATTTGGGGATGAAAGTGCCTCCCGTTGGTACTTTGGTAGAAGCCGCGTTTCCGGTAATGCACAGATTATCTGCAGATATTATGCAATCATGCCATATTGCAGTTGCAAATCAGGAGCGAATGGTTGTTATAGCCCGCGTTGATAGCCCCGCATCTGTAGGATTATCTGTAAGAGTGGGACATCACCTTGATTTGCACCAAACGGCTTCTGGCCATGTTTTATTAGCCTGGATGCCAGAAGTACAACGCGAAACTGCATTCAAAATAATCGCAGATAAAAATCCAAATTTTGATCAAGCTGCTTGCGAAAAATCGATACAAGATGTTCATGAAAAAGGTCATGCTAGAGTCAACAGCGCAATCGTACCTAGCTTGATAGATTTATCATTTCCCATCTATATGGGTAATAGTGAACATGCTATTGCTTGTCTAACCGTTCCCTATTTAGAAGAAAAAGGAATTTCATTAACATTGACCAAAACTGAAGCCTTTATTAAAGAGGCGGCGAGTCAACTGTCCGAGCTAGCACAGACCTACAGTGGTTTTTAACCGAAAAAATAGAGCGCATCACAAACTGCCGCTATGTTTTTTAGAGGGTTTATATCGACTTTGCTCTCAAGGCTTTAAGTGCTGCTTGGGCGCTAGCTCGAGTATTCAGTTCGTACTACTTCTGTTGTGGGAATAAAACAAGCTCTCATTTGCGCGAGCTGGCCCTACCCTACTGAAACCCTTTTAGCATGTAGCGTATCAAACAAAGTCAATCTTGGGTTTGCGGAATCTCATGGCAGCCCAAGAGCCAAGGAGTTTTACATAAAAAGATACGGTATGGGTACTTGGGTTGGGTACGTCATCTGAAAGTTCAACGCCCTTGGGCCGATCTCGTGTCATGGTTCTTAATTCGAGCTTAGGCAAGGTGCCCGCAGGCCAAAGACCACCGTATATGCTTAACCAATGGCCATTGGTAAACTCCAAAAAAATCGGTGTGTTACAACACGAAGCAAAGACACGACGGGTTTTGGAATGTGTTGACAATCGATATTCACGTAAGCGGCTTTGTCCACGCTCGCACCACACCCTGTCTTTTCGATAAAGTACAAACCGTGTTGCTGCTTTATCGTCTAAGGTAGTTGGGGCATAGGGCAACGACTGTAGAAAAACACCGGCTTTCTGGCAATCATTACAAAGGCACTCAGCGCTGACGATAGGGCCACCTTGAACCTTCAAAACCACCTGCCCGCAGCCACAGGTTAACGTCATTTTATTGTCAGTCATACAGCCTCCTATTGGTGATAAGTGTGGGTGTACCTTTCAATTACTTCAAGTTTAATGGTGTTATTTAATAACCGTAACCCCAGCCGCCTCTAACACTGTTTTGGCATCTGTACGCTCTATTACTTTTAACAAAGTAGTTTGAATAGTTTCGTCCTTTCTGACGTCATTTGTACTAGAAAACCTTTGTTCTTGAGCAGGCTCACCTTCTTCAGCAATGAAAGAAACGACGACTTCACTTGCATGGTCTGCCGTTTCACCAAAATAGGACAGTGAAATTTGGGGGTAACCCTGAAACCCTTTTTTAACTCTTTTTGCTATACGTTTAGTCGATTTATCTAAATTCATGATAGGTATCCAGAAGAAATATAATGCCTTACTAACCGGCGCATAAATGCTTGGCTAAAACTAGCGTCAACGGCACACAAGCCAGGCCTTTTTAGAGTCTAACAAGTTATTCATCCCCACAGAGCTCGCCACGCTGTTCCTACTGTGGACTAAAATCAACGTTAACACTACCCCGCTTTAGTTGTCTTTTTCATCACCAACAGTGCCGCTTCTCTTAGCAGATTGTCACCGGCAATGTAAAACTGACCCACTAACGACAATTTAAAATTGACCCACCTGAGGCACAATGATCACCGGTTA
>NZ_JBAHZB010000127.1:0-9011 GCF_036697315.1 Alteromonas sp. 14N.309.X.WAT.G.H12 | reverse complement strand
TGCCGATGCTGCCATCTACGATATAACAGGCAAACAACTTGCTGGGCAACATGAGTCATGGTCATTGGTCACCCAGGTTCATCCCACTCAGGCATACATGACGCCCATCCACAACGAAGGCTCCGAACCTATTGGGATGCTTCGCATTGCCACCAAGACGCATCAACAGCTTAACGCTTTTTACCAGCAGCAAACGTCTTGGGGGCAACTTATAATGGTTATTGGGGTATTTAGTTTACTGTATGGTGTGCTGCTGGTATTTGCCATTAAACGTTATGCGCCCCTTATCCCCTATATCAAACCCCGTATCACTGGTTTTTTTAAGCGTTCTTAGGATGATTGGCGACCAAACACCCCACGGAAGGTTTCATCGGTTATACGGGAAATGTCCTTGGCACTGACATCGAAAAGCCCTTGTAACGGCTTTACCACCTCAACAAGGTTGGCCGGTTCATTCCGTTGCCCCTGAAACCCCCTCATGGGCATATCAGGGGCATCGGTTTCCAGCAAGACTGACGTCAACCCCATGGCTTTAATTGCCTCTAGGGTCTTATTTCCTCTCGGATAGGTGATGGTTCCTCCAATCCCCAGCTTAAACCCCAACGAAAGGTAGGTCTCGGCGACTTGGGGACCGCCAGAAAAACCATGCACAACACCGCCCTCTTTAAACCCTGAGTTTTTGATGATGGCAGGCAAACGATGATGGGTTTTGCGATGATGCAGAATAACCGGTAATTTGGCATCTTGTGCCAAGCTCAACTGTTCGGCCAGCCAGGCCTCCTGCTGCGCCATGGGAATGGAGATGGTTGCGTCTAACCCCACCTCACCCACTGCGACAATTTCCCCTCGATGGGTGTTTAACGCAGCCTCAAGCATATGACAGCCCGTTGACATATCATCGTGAAGAAACCAGGGATGCCAGCCAAAGGCCAGGTAGATATTGGGGTAAAGGGCTTTTATTTTACGTTGTTTTTGCCACCCTTCGGCGGTGGTGCCCGGAATAAGAAAGCCAGATACACCACATTGCGTCGCCCGGGATAAGACGTGCTCCCGATCCTTATCAAAGGCAGCTAAATCGAGATGACAGTGGGAGTCAATCATGAGATGTTAGGGCATGAGTCGTTGATAGGCCCAGTTTCCTTGGGGGTCGCGGTTGTATTCAAACCGATCATGAAGGCGATCTTCTCCCCCTTGCCAGAACTCTATTTGATGAGGCACAACCCGAAAGCCGCCCCAAAAATCAGGTACCGGTAATTTCTTATCGGCAAACTTCTGTTTAAGCTGCTGAAACTGCGTCATCAGCAACTCTTTTGTAGCCACCGGCTGGCTTTGCTTAGAGGCGAAAGCGGCTAACTGGCTGTCTTTAGGACGGGAGAAAAAATAGCGGGCGTTTTCTGCAGTGGAGAGTTTTTCGGCGATGCCACAAACACGCACCTGACGCTCCATAAAAAACCAAGGGAAATGCAGGGATATTTTATTATTCTGACTGAGCTCTTTCGCTTTACGACTGCCTAAGTTAGTGTAAAACAAAAAACCCTCTTCACTGACATCTTTTAATAGCACAATGCGCTGTGATGGCTGCCCATTTTCATCCACAGTTGCCACTGTCATAGCAGTGGGATCAGGCACCTTAGCTTCAATGGAATCTTGTAACCATTGTTTAAACAGTGTCACTGGATGAGAGGTTAATTCCTTTTCAGTTAGATGTCCCTTTGCATATTGACGACGTATCTCGGAGAGCGACATAAATTCCTCACTTTACGTGTGTAAATCACGCGGCAAATTTAATTAATCGTCGTTGTATCCTAACGATCGCAACGCCCGCTCATCATCTGCCCAGCCTTGTTTTACTTTTACCCACATTTCAAGAAAAACCTTGTTATCAAACAAGTTTTCCATATCTCTTCTGGCCTGTTCACCAATGGTTTTTATGTGCTGACCACCTTTGCCGATAATCATCCGCTTCTGGCTTTCACGTTCAACCAAAATTAAACCATTGATGCGATAGACCCCATTTTCCATCAACTTAAACTGCTCAATTTCCACGGTGGTTGAATAGGGTAATTCATCACCAGTGAAACGCATTAATTTTTCACGAATGATTTCTGCCGCCATAAAGCGACTGGAACGATCCGTGATGTAGTCTTCAGGAAAATAAAATTCGCTTTGTGGTAATGTGCCTTGTACGGTTTCCCGTAACACGTCTACCTGCCGACCGTTTTTCGCGCTAACAGGGAAAATATGATCAAAATCGTGTTTTTCAGATAGCCACTGGATTTGCGTCATTAAGGCCGACTTATCCTCTACCTTGTCGGTTTTATTCACCACCAAAAAGCAGGGTAATCCACTGTTTTTCACTTTTTGTAACACCATGGCATCGTCATCGGTCCAACGGGTACCTTCCACCACGAACAGGACTAAGCCCACTTCCGCCAGTGAACTGGATGCCGCCCGGTTCATATAACGATTGATGGCGCGTTTTTCTTCCTGATGGAGCCCTGGCGTATCCACATACACGGTTTGATTATCGTCTTCGGTATCAATACCAAGAATACGGTGCCGTGTAGTTTGGGGCTTTCTTGAAGTAATACTGACTTTTTGTCCCAAGATGCGATTTAGCAGGGTGGATTTACCCACATTCGGACGGCCAACGATGGCAACTAGACCACAATGTGTTGTGGGATTCTCATGCAGATCCATTCTCTAGCCTCTCTAAGGTCTCTTTCGCTGCACGTTGCTCAGCTTTACGACGACTGTTTCCCACACCAAAAACCGGCTCGGACAACTGTGATACCTGACAGCTAACCTGAAAGGTCTGCGCATGATCCTGACCACTTATCTCAACCACTTCATAAACGGGTAAAGGTTCGCGCCGTGATTGCAAATATTCTTGTAACCGCGTTTTACTGTCTTTTGGGTGTTCATTAGGATCTAATCCATCGATACGCGCCGACCAAAGATGCAATATGACCTGCTGAACTTCAGCAATACCGGCATCAAGATAAATCGCCCCTAGGATAGCTTCAACGGCATCGGCGAGAATAGAGCTTCGTCTGTGACCACCACTTTTCAATTCGCCCTGGCCCAGTTTAAGTAATTCCCCTACCCCCGCTTCTTTTGCCATTTCTGCCAAGGTATCGCCTTTAACAAGGGTAGAACGCATCCGCGTTAATTTCCCTTCTGTTACCTCAGGAAAGCGCACATAAAGGGCATCGGCAATCACCATTCCCAATACCGCATCACCTAAAAACTCCAATCTTTCATTGTGTTTTTTAGCAGCACTACGATGGGTCAGCGCTTGCTCAAGCAAGCCCCGATCACTAAATCGATAATTTAGCAGTTTTTCCAGTCGCAAGTAGCGATCAATTCCCGACATTATTGAATGCCACCTATGCGATTAAAACGCACACCGGTAGGCACCCAACTTGGCAACCAACTATCATCAGCCCGTTCAAATTCAAAGCTGATCCAGATAGCCACGGCTTTACCCACCAAGTTTTCATCCGGCACAAACCCCCAGAAACGGCTGTCTTTGCTATTTTCTCGATTGTCACCCATGACGAAATAATGGCCTTCAGGCACAATCCATTCGTTACTCCGAGTACCTGGCTGCGTATAAAAATTTGAGCTGGGAATACTACGAGCAGGGTTACGTAGAATATCGTGATTCACTTCACCAAGTTGCTCGCTATAACGCAGCAAGGGCGTCATATCTTGAACAAACTCGCCGCGCTCTTCAAATTTTAACGGCACTGGGCTCATTTTGGGACAATCACTTGCCCCATTTTCACAGTAGGGTTTAATAAAAATCTGTTTATTTTGATAAACAATTGTATCGCCGGGTAAGCCCACCACACGTTTAATATAATCAATGTTTATGTCTTCTGGGTATTTAAATACCACCACATCCCCTCGCTCCGGGGCACCGGTTTCCACAAATTTATGACGGAAAACAGGATCTTTTAACCCATAGGCGTATTTTTCTACCAGAATAAAATCCCCCACCAATAACGTGGGCATCATTGAGCCTGATGGAATTTGAAACGGTTCATAAAGAAATGAGCGAAGTATTAAAACAAAAGCAATTACCGGAAATATTTGCTGAGATGTATCCACAATCCAGGGTAATTGATAGCCAGATTCAGGCGCGGAGCCTGAAGCAACGGTGCCACCAGCCATCTGCTTTTCTTTGCGTGCAGGTGCCCACAAGAAGCTATCAATAAGCCAAATCAGGCCTGTTACAACCGTTAAAATGACCAAAAGGATTGAAAAATAGTTTGCCATTACTTACCTACCTTGAGAACAGCAAGAAACGCGTCCTGAGGTAATTCTACATTACCTACTTGTTTCATCCGCTTCTTCCCTTCTTTTTGTTTTTGCAGCAGTTTTTTCTTACGACTTACGTCACCACCGTAACACTTGGCGATAACGTTTTTCCGTAGCTGCTTCACTGTACTGCGTGCGATGATATGATTCCCAATAGCTGCCTGAATGGCAATATCGAACATTTGACGGGGGATCAGCTCCCGCAATTTCTCAACCAACTCACGACCCCGACCTTGACTATTTTCACGGTGAGTAATCATTGCCAACGCATCGACCCGCTCTCCATTGATCAATATATCAACCCGTACCATGTCCGAAACTTGAAACTTCTTGAAGTTATAATCTAAAGAAGCAAAACCTCGGCTTGTTGACTTTAACCGGTCAAAAAAGTCCATTACCACTTCGGCCATGGGCAGTTCATAGGTTACCGCGACTTGTTTGCCATGATAAGTCATGTTGGTCTGCATACCACGCTTCTCAACGCAAAGTGTAATGACATTACCTAAAAATTCTTGTGGCACCAGAATATTCGCTTCAACCACAGGCTCATGAATTTCTGCAATTTCGTTTACCGCAGGCAGGTTTGAAGGATTGTCGACCTGGACTTTCTCACCTTTGGTGGTAACAACTTGATAAATTACTGTGGGCGCTGTGGTGATCAGATCAAGATCATATTCTCGCTCTAACCGTTCCTGAATGATTTCCATATGTAACATGCCTAAGAAACCAATACGGAAACCAAAACCCAAAGCCGCTGAACTTTCAGGTTCATAGAATAACGATGCGTCATTCAAACTCAATTTTGACAGCGCATCACGAAAATCTTCATAGTCGTCTGAACTGACTGGAAATACCCCGGCATACACCTGGGGTTTCACTTTTTTAAACCCGGGTAAGGCTGCATCTGCAGGCTCCCGTGCAAGGGTAATGGTATCGCCAACAGGTGCGCCATGGATCTCTTTAATACCGGCAATCACAAAGCCGACTTCCCCTGCGCGCAATACCCCGGTATCGGTTTGCTTCGGTGTGAAAATGCCCACCTTGTCAGCTTGGTGGGTCTGGCCGTTAGACATAATTTTAATCTTGTCTTTGACGTTTAGCTCACCTTCGACAATACGCACCAAGGACACCACGCCCTGATAGTTATCGAACCATGAATCCACAATAAGCGCTTTAAGGGGGGCTTTATGGTCCCCTTTAGGAGGCGGTACGCGATTAACAATGACTTCTAAAACTTCATCGATTCCAACGCCGGTTTTCGCCGAACAACGTACGGCATCTAAGGCGTCGATACCCACGATATCTTCAATTTCTTCAGCTACCCGCTCAGGCTCGGCTTGGGGCAAATCAATTTTGTTTAAGATAGGCACCACTTCCATGTCCATATCCATGGCGGTATAGCAATTTGCCAGCGTTTGCGCTTCAACACCTTGCCCGGCATCGACCACCAAGAGCGCACCTTCACAGGCCGCAAGGGAGCGAGACACTTCGTAGGTAAAATCCACGTGTCCGGGTGTATCAATAAAATTAAGCTGGTAGGTTTCACCGTTTTTTGCCGTGTAGTTCAGGGTAACGCTTTGCGCTTTGATGGTAATACCGCGCTCACGTTCCAGATCCATAGAATCCAGTACCTGTTCAGCCATTTCCCGAACAGCAAGGCCGCCACAATCCTGAATCAGCCGATCCGACAAGGTAGACTTACCATGGTCTATATGAGCGATAATGGAGAAGTTTCTTATATTACTGATATTATAAGGTTTATCTTGATTCATTCGATACCAAATTTGATGCTGGATGCCTAATCGGGTGCCTAAAATCATACTTTTAAGCGCTTGCAATACCCGTAGGGTCTAAAATTATGCGCGATTATACTTGTGTTGTTCTTCTTTTGATAGTTTAGCGTTAAAAGTTAGTTTTACTAATCACCAATGGTGAAACGGGTTTAACGCTATGAAAATAGCGCCAGATAAGCAGCAAGGTAGATAAAAACACAGACAAAGAAACGAAGAAGGGATAGTTCACAAGCCAGATAGCGAGAAAAACGTTACTTTAACTGGCTATTGGCTGTTAGCAGCACAGGCTGAAATTTAGTATTGTCCTGTTGTTTTAAATAGCGGGAAATCGCAACAAATCCGAGCATGGTAAGCAGGATGCTACCCACAACGGGCCACAGTTCGCTGTACAAGCCAACGAGGGGGAGCCCTCTATCTAACACAATGGCTGATACCAAAAATAGAATTAAAGGGGCCACATAAAGCCAAACCGAGGCGGAAATAATACCGGCTTCAGGCACTCCGATAGTGACGGTATCGCCCACACGACAAGGAACCGGGCTGTGTAATACCAGCCGCTGTGACTTAGGTGACATGGCGCGAGATATTACCCCTGAACCACAATCTGATTGGGCCTGACAGCTGGAACAGGTGGTTTTTATCGCTGCTTCCACCACAATACGATCGTCATCCACGTCTACCACAATGGCGGATTCTTTAATCATTACCATTCTCTTTTAAACGTAGTGAAGTGGCAATGGCATTGGCTGTTTTAAGGGGAATTTCCCCCACAACCGTTACCTGAGCTTTACCGTCAGTTAATGTTAAGAATGTATTGAGTTCATGACGCAAGACCAAATCTGCTCCCACCGCTTCTTTTGCTGATTGAACATACACAGACACATCCACCAGACCGTCAGTAAACATTTTGTATTCTACCACCTGCCCGGTTAAAGCCAAACGGCGAATATCATGCTTAACTTCAAACATACCGCTGGGTAAGTATTCGACTTTCCAGCTATGTTGGCGGTTGGTCGATGGCGGCAATGCCAATGGTCTGGGTAATGACGACAAATTCACCCGGGAAAAATACGCTGACGGCGCATCGGTAATATCCATTGCCGTTACCTGGATCTGTTCGAGAATATTTCCCTGCAAATCCAGCGTATTTAACTTCAAAAACATGCCCGTAGCTTCATCTAACCATAATTGATAGCTAAAGCGGGTATTATCTCGGCTAACAATACGCAGTTGCTGAGCCGGCCTACCCGCAACCCGAGCACGGCCAACAAGGACAAATTCATATCCCTTAGTCAAAGACTCAGGTTCATATAGCAACTCGCTGGGAATCGGCCCATTAATGTATTTTGAACGCAAACTGTAGGGCGTGGCGTCCGGTTCAAAAATACTCACCACATCCCCCACTCGAATAAGCTCTCGACCTGGGCCATTTTGTAAATTCAATTGTTCTAAAGATGCGCCATCAGCAACCACCCCATGACGCCATAAATAAGGCACAGTTTCCTGATTGAGGCGACTCACCACAAACGCCACTTTGAAATTGAGTGTACGGGTGGCATTGGTCATTTTCTGTAACCAACCAGACACGGAATTGGGCTTGGTCGAGGACGAAGGCTGGGTGTTATCCGGTTCAGTTACCTTGGCAATGGCGGGGGGGACAGGTGCCGTTGAGGAATCGGACTCCACGGAAATAATTTCATCCGGCATGTCCACACTAGGGGCTACAGGGGTAGTCTCTTGGGCAAAAACGGAAAAGGAAATGCAAGTAAACCCAAACAAGAGAATAGCAAGCAAATAAAACGCACGTACCAGCTTCAAAGAAGCTGGTACGTTAATACAAAACACGTTGTTCATTTTAACTTAATTTGAGTTAACGTTAGACTCAACAGACTCATCAACTGATCTACTCTGCTCTTCAGCCTGTTTTAGCTGTACCTGTTGCTCATGATCAGCAATGATAGCGTTAATCTTACGCTTCTTCTCTAACATGATATTCATGTCATTACGGGGTAGCGTTCGGGTCTGTTCTAAACTTACGGGCGCTAATCCCCCTAATTGAGTACGGGTCTCAAATGTCGAGAAGGGTTCTGCAGGTTCAGGCTTATTCATCTGTTGAACGCCCAAAATAACAGCCACAGCAACGGATGCGGCAACGGCAAACTGCCCACCTTGTTTCGCAAATGGCACCACATTTCCCACTACAGGTAATTTGCGCCATCTCGACGTTTTAGGTGCAACAACCACAGGCTCATCTTCAAGCGCTGCAGCCACAGCAGCAGTGATGTCGATTTGAGGAGCGACAGTTGCTTCCTTTCGCAATCCACTGCGAATAACATGATACCGCTTCCACTTAACTTGTAACGCTTCATCTTGAAGAATGGCATCCATAATCTCGGAACTTTCGGTCTCGCCATCCATGAAGGCTGACATTTTTTCTTGCTGTTGCGTCATATTATAAAATCCTGATCGGAATGATCGATAACTACCTTATCACAGCTTATTAGTTCATTTCATCCCGTGAAAGTTCAATTTCATCGCGAAAAAAAATCAATTTTCTAATAATGGCTGTATGACCTTGTCGATAGCTTCCCGTGCGCGAAAGATTCGAGAACGTACTGTTCCCACCGGACATCCCATTACATTCGCAATCTCTTCATAGCTTAACCCTTCAATTTCCCTAAGCGTAATAGCCATTCTTAAATCATCTGGCAGTTTTTCCACAACCCGAAATAGGGTCGCTTCTAACTCATCTGACAATAAGCTACGCTCAGGCGTTGATTGCTCTTTTAATGCATCGCTGCCTTCATAGAAGTCAGCTTCATCGGCATCAACATCGCTCGCTGGCGGTTTCCTGCTTTGGGCAACCAAGTAATTCTTGGCGCTATTAACTGC
>NZ_JBAHZB010000126.1:0-9024 GCF_036697315.1 Alteromonas sp. 14N.309.X.WAT.G.H12 | reverse complement strand
GGCATTGACTGATCAATTTGGTACCCATGTGGCGGCGCCTCATAACGTCAGGGTCAATTGTCATGATATCACGCTGGAAGCCCAAGCCTGGCAAGGAACCAGTGGTTTACAATTGATGCTGTACGGCAGTGATTCCAACAAGCAGCGTCTGGTACAATATTTGACGCTGTTGTGTTTCAACGCTAACGATAATTTTCTGCCTTTAGACACATACTTTTTGGCGTGGGCTAAGGGGAAATACACGGTTCGATATCGTCATATCGACCCCTTTCCCCAGGACGTTGCGCAACAGTTATTAGACGATATTTGTCAGCTTTATCAGTCCATGTTGTCTGCCCCTGTTCCTGCTTTTATTGATTTAACCTTAGCGCTATTGGATGGGTTTGAAAAATGGCAGAAAAACCATGATGACGGTATGTCGTTCTCTTATTGGCTAACCAGTGAGGATGGCGCGTCCTGTTGGCAAAATGCATTAAAAGGTGGCTACATGACTGCCAGCCTGAATGATGATCCTTATGTGCGATGGTTCTTTCCCACGGGGCTGGCGATGTCAGATTTTCCTGCTCAGCCGCTAGCCAATGTCTTTACGCCCTTGTATTTAAATAGAAAGGATAAAAAAGTAAAATGACAGGATCAGGTGAAAACAGCCAGCCTTTGGATGTTTTAAATATTCCCTTGCAGGGGCGACATCTTATCGAAGCCAGTGCCGGTACTGGGAAAACCTTTAATATTACCCGGCTATATTTGCGCTTGTTGTTAGAAAAATCCCTTTCGGTACAAGAAATTCTGGTCATGACGTATACCAAAGCGGCCACCGAAGAGATTAAAGGACGGGTGGCCGAAACCCTACGAGAAGCCCTTGGGGTTTGGCGTGAAGTTATGGATAACCCAGCGTTATTAAGTCAGCAAGATCCCATTTATCAAACCTTGTATCAGGTAGCGCCTCAGGAAGAAGGATTAGCAAAACTTGAAGCGGCCCTGCTTGAATTAGACGAAGCCGCTGTATTTACCATTCATGGCTTTTGTAACAAGGTGATCAGTGAATTGGCCTTCGCCAGTGGCTCGGCTATGACCTTGACCCTGGAAACGGATACCCAAGCGTACTGGACCGCCGCTGCCCAGGATTGGATCCGAAAAATGGCCAGTGACGACCATGCTTACCGCACCTTGTTGGAACACAACTGGCATATTCCCGAACTATTCATTAAAGAATTTGAACAGGCACTGAAAAGTGATCTTGCGGTGGAAATGTGGGATGCAGCGACTATCGAGCAGGATTATCAGCAAAGTTTAGATAAATTTAAAACCAGCACCGAGGCCGAAATGGGGCGTGTGTACGCCCATCTTCAGGAAAATGCTGCCTTTCTTAATGAACATCTCATTGCGGTAAAAGATGGAGAAGTTAAGGAAAGCCGCGAGCAAGAGTGGCACGCTTTGCTTACGTGGCTTGCTAACGGCGCTGTCATTCCTCCTAGTGATGAGGCGGCGCGGTTCATTACTCCTCAACGCTTTGGTCGCGCACAGAAGGCAAAATTGGTGGCCATTTCCCAGCCACTAAAAGCGTTAATTGGTGACATCAAAAGCACCTATCAACAACTGGAAAAAGACAGACAAGGTAAACTCGACGCCATTGCCACTTATCAGCATGTAGCGGAAGGTTTTGACTATATTCGTGCCCATGTAGCAGCGGCAAAACGCCGTCAGGGTGTTTTGGATTTTGATGATCTCATCAAAACCCTGGCTCATCAGGTTAGTCATGATGATGCTACGTTGCGAGAGGCTTTGCGGGAACGTTACCCGGTGGCGTTAATTGATGAATTTCAGGATACCGATGCCAGCCAGTATCAAATTTTGTCACAAGTTTATCCCCCGGGCGAAAACGACCATCTTTTGATGATGATAGGGGATCCCAAACAAGCCATTTACGGCTTTCGTGGGGGGGATATTTTCACTTATCTTAAAGCCGGACGTCAGGCGGATTATCGCTGGGTGATGGATACCAATTGGCGTTCAGTTAAAGCCATGGTGGAAGGATACAACCGTTTGTTTTATGGTACCCATACCTCAGGCCCAGGCCGGGATGTTTTTGGGTACAGTATTGGTTATGTACCCGTCAATTCAACGCCTCATGCAAAAGCGGCAAGTACCCCCCTTGTTGATGATGAGGCCCGTCAAGCCCTTAACTTTGTTGTTTTTGAAGACGAAGAGAATGAGAAGGTCGGTGTTGATGAGTTAACCGAGCACTTGGTGCGCTGGACGAGCCATGAAATTCAGCGTTTGTTGCAGGAAGCAAGGTTAGGTGAGCGCACGGTTCAACCGGCGGATATTGCCATTTTGGTGCGCTCAGGCAAAGAAGCGGAATTGATTAAAGCCGGATTAACCAAGGTGGGGTTAACGTCAGTTTACCTCAGTAGTAATACGCCATTATTCTCTGCCGAAGAAGCCATTGATTTGTACCGGGTGCTGGATGGCATTTGGCATTGTGATGATAAGTCGCGGCTTTCTGGCGCCTTATCAAGTCCCTTGTTAGGCTACGAGCAACACACGTTAGTTGCCATGCTACATGATGAAGATGATGGGCTCTGGGAAGGGTGTATGGCGCGAATCCTTCAGTTGCGTCAGGTATGGCTAAAGCAAGGGTGTATGGCGGTGATTTTGACCTTGCTGCGGCGCTGGTATGCGCTGCGGGATGATCAAACCGAACGTCATTTAACCAATTATCTGCATCTAGCCGAAGCCCTCGAAAAAGCGGCGTCCACAACCCCGCGGCCAGAACAACTGCTGTTGTGGTTGCATAAAAACATTACCGATCCCCAGGGCAAAGATGAATATGTACAGCGATTGGAAAGTGACGCGAAACTGATCCAGATTGTGACCATGCATGGCTCAAAAGGGTTAGAGTATCCCATCGTGTTTGTTCCCTTTGCGAATAAATATCGAGATCCGTCAAAATCCGGGAATAGACAATTCCATGCATTTCGCTATTTCGATGAACAGACCCAAAGACAACGTTTACAGCTTGGTTATTCTACCGATGCCCAGCAGAAGGTCAGGGAACAAGGTCATGCCGAAGAAATGCGTTTGCTGTATGTGGCCATCACCCGCGCCGCACACCGCTGCTATTTGGGCGTGGCCCCGTTTAAAGGCAGTGAAAATTCGGCTTTGGCAAAAGCTTTGGGGCTGAGCGAGAAAGGCAGCTGGGTTGGTGCCATCAGTGCCATTATTGATGAGGATGGCAGGCATACGGCGGTGTTAAGTGCAGATAGCATTCCGCTGAGCAAAGGGCGCGTAACCGCGAGTGAAACGCCCATTTCCCTTCGTGTTGCCGAGTTTACCGGTTCGGTGAAAGACAACTGGCGACTGTATTCATTTAGCGCCTTGGCCCGCCAGCAGGTTGCGGTAAAACATACGGTGCGCGATGAAGAAATTGTGGATGCCTCGGTGGATACTGAGGTGTCCTTAAAAGCACCGCGTTTGCGTTTTGCACTGGAAAAAGGGGCGAATGCCGGTAACCTTTTACATGACCTGTTGGAAATTACCGATTTCACCGCACCGGCCTGGCCTACCCATCGTGACATGGGCACGCGACTCAATTTAGACGATATCGCTTTTGATGAGCTGGCCAGTTGGATGGATGAGGTGTTGGCAACCCCCTTATCGCCGTCGTTAACCCTTGGGGCCCTCGGAACATCAAAAACACTGAAAGAAGCAGAGTTCTATTTTCCGGTTAACCAGGCGGATTGGCGCACGTTGAAACAGTTGTTGAATCAACACCGACAGTCACTAAATGGAAACAACGCCATCCCTGTACCGAATGTATCTGCCTGGCAATTAGAAGGGATGATGCACGGTTTTATTGATTTGATTTTCGAAAACGAGGGGCGGTTTTACGTGGCCGATTATAAATCCACCCACCTAGGTAATGATTTTGGGTACTACAAACAAGACGCCATGATCCACAATAATCAAAAGCACCTCTACGATTTACAGTATCTGCTATACGCCTTGGCACTCCATCGATATTTGCAGAACCACATCCCTGATTATTCCCCCGCGGAGCATTTTGGTGGTGTGTACTATTTATATTTGCGGGGGATGCATCCTGACAACACCGCGTCTGAAGGGGTGTTTTATACCGCCATTAGTGAAGACGAATTACAGCGATTAGACGGACTGTTTAGTGGTGAAAAGGATGAGGTGGGTCAATGAAATCTTTAAATCAGATCCAGCAGCAACTGGACGATATCGAAGCCATTGATTACTATCTTGCGCAGCATTTATCCCAGCGGGTAGACGGGGAATACAAAGAGGCGGCATTTTACCTGATTGTGGCGTTGTCTTATTTTCAGCGTCATGGCCACAGCTGTCTAAATTTAGACGCCATAGCGGATAAAACCCTGTTTGATAGCGATGATGACAGTGCGCCGCGACCGGGGATCCGCTTTGCCGGTCTTACCCCATTAATTAAACTTGCCCAGTATCTTTCGGCGCATCCCCAAACGCAGGCTTATTTTGTGTATAACCATGGCAAGTTATATACCCAACGCTATTGGGAATTTGAAACCGTGGTGGCCCAACAGGTGTTAAACCGTATACAGAGCCGTCCCTTGAGCGATACGGCATTGCAGCGCATTAAACCGGTTTGGCAACGGCTTTTTTCCTGCCAAAACACCACCGTTCAGGATTGGCAGCAGCTTGCCACCGCCTGTGCCATTAGCCAGCAATTTGCCGTCATAAACGGCGGGCCAGGAACCGGTAAAACCTATACAGTGACCCGATTACTGCTGGCGTTACAAGCAGCCTCTGAGCAACCGTTAACGATTAAGCTTGCAGCACCTACCGGGAAGGCCGCCCAACGGTTAACGGAATCCGTATCGGACACCTTACAAAAGATCACCGGTGAGGAAGTGGAAAAACTCAAACCCTTCATTTCCACCAACGCCAGTACGTTACATCGTTTATTAGGGGTACGGCCCTTACAGATCACACCCAAACACCACAAAGACAACCCGATTCATTGTGATGTTCTAATTATCGATGAAGCGTCAATGGTGGATCTTGCGCTGATGGCACGGGTATTAAGTGCCCTTGAATCAAATACCAGCGTGTACCTTGTGGGCGATGCAAACCAGTTACCGGCGGTTGAATCCGGTAACGTGTTGGAAGCCTTGGTGGGTAAAGATAACGCGGGCACCGCGGTGGTGAGCCAAGCACAGGCAGATCTTCTTCGCCGTTTGTGCCCCCATTTGCCTTTGTTACCGGTGGATGACAAGGTGTTGTCCACGGTGTTTACCTTGCAGGTAAGTCAGCGCTTTAGCGGAAAATTAGCCGTTGCGGCAAAAGGAATACGAGAAGGGGATGTCAACGGGCTTGAATCACAGATCGTTAACCTAGACAACTTGGATAAAACGTCGTTAATTCAAAAAGACGTTAGCCAGATGGCGTTTCCTGATGGACATGGCTTACGGCATTTAATCGATGCCAGCTTTAAACCCTTGTTCAACGCCTCCTCCCCCGAAGAAGCCCTCACTGCCTTGTCCTATTGTCGATGGTTATCGCCGGTGCGCCAAGGAGAGGGCGGTGTTGAATGGTTAAATCGGGAAGTGGAAAAACGCTTTTTATCTGCGGTTTATTTGGGCGGCGGACAGCATTATCACGGCAGACCGATAATGGTGACCCAGAACGATTATGTGCAGCGGTTATTTAACGGTGATACAGGAGTTATCTGGGCCGACAAAGAAGGGCGTTTGCGGGCGTATTTTCTGGATAACAACAAGATCCGTTCAATCAGCTTAGCGCGACTGCCGAAGGTAGAAACCGTTTATGCCATGACCATACATAAATCCCAAGGTTCGGAATTCGACCACGTGGTGATCTGGCTACCCAAAAGCACGGGCAAGGCGGCCACACTGTTTACCCGGGAGCTATTGTATACGGGCCTTACGCGGGCAAAAAAAGGCTGCTTACTGGTTGGGCCGTCGGAGCGCTTACGCTATGTGATTGGCGCCCAGACCGAACGCTTTTCTGGGCTATACCAACGTATTGTTGCAGGTTGGCAGGCCCATCAATCAGAGGAAAAATAAAATAGACAATCGGATTTAGCCAGTTCTGGGTTTTTTGAAAGCAGAAATAAAGTAGTGGGCTGGTTTACCGTTAGACAATTGTTATTTGCAGAGAAAAAGCGGCTGACTTTTTCTCTGCAACTGCGCCCGATAATACGAAAATGATCCAGCTGATTATGATCAACCCAGCCCAACATGTCTCCGGCTTGCAAAGTAACGAAACTGCAAGCCTCTATATCGCTTCTTAGGGTGCAGTTGACGCCAAAGACAGGTTTGTCTGAATACGTTAATGCTGCACTGCGACGGAGTTCTAAACGCCGAGGTTGGGATATTATTCGCACCGGTGTGTGTTCGGCGAGGGTTTCATCCTGCCACAAGGCAAGTAATCCTTGGATGAGTTTTTTATTGGAATGTACATCAAGGGTTTTGGGCGTATAAACCGACACGACGGGCCCGGCCAGTGGTAAATCTGTTAGTGCGCCAATGAGGATGGGAGAGTGTAGAACGGTATCGCAAAAGTAGGAACTTAGCGCAAGATGAGCCGGTGTAGTGTCAAGGGTCAATGCAAAGTTAGGGATATCTGGCGCCGTATCATGAAGGTTGACCACACATTGGGCATCGAGGGAATTTAATAGTTGATACAGGTCGTGGGCTGTGTGGTTTTCCTGATACAAAAAGGGCTCACGGAAACAGCGGTTTAAATCTCGTTTACCCGGCTCAAAGGGGTGGGTAAACAAAGGGGGAAGTGTGGCGGCGTCAACGGAGACGACCACCAGTTTAATATCGGTTATGGGCAACGTGTTGCGCCGCAGTACCTCCAGCACGGCGCGCAAACCGCTGGGCTCATCGCCATGGAGTAAGGTCACGATGACCCGGCAAGCGGAAGACCGGCCTTTAATATGGAAAACGGTGGGGCCAGGCAGCGCCTGCACAATTTCTTTGCAGGAACTTGGTGTTTGTCCACAGTCCGGATTATAGATATGGTAAAAGCCATCTTCTTTTACGGCTTGCTTCCACTGGGTGGGCGTCATAAATGTGTCCAGAAAACTAAATCAATCAAAGCATATATTTGAGGATAGTCGCTGATGATTATGATGCGTTGACGCAGATCAACAGTGATTTTGTTAGTGGACACCGTGATGATAGAACAATGTCTTTTATCGTAAATTGACACTTATTCAACGTGTGTTATTGCAACATTTGGTTATTTCGATGTAGGGTAATTATTCAACAAGTATCACACACAATCTCGGGCACCATTACGCCGAGATACCCCTTTCCTTGTAGTACCTAGCAATATAAGTTGTTTTTATCAGCGCAGAGTCTGTGTTTTTAAGGCATCAATTAAAATAATAATGTGGAGAATTTAAGTTGCGTACAATCATTACTTTGATACTTCTTACGGCGAGTTGCCATCTATGGGCATCGATACCCCGTATAGCGGATTTTACCGACGGAATGGAAGCTCACGATGGCTTTTTACCTTTTTACTATGATAACGCAACAGACAAAGTCTACTTAAATGTGGATAAACTCGATAGCGAGATGCTGTTTCTTAGCAGCTTACCTCAAGGTGTGGGCTCTAATGATATCGGTCTAGATCGGGGACAGTTAGGCGTCTCTCATATCATTAAATTTGAACGGCACGGCAATAAGGTCTTAATGAAGGCGATTAATACCCGTTATCGTTCAAACACCACCAATATGGCGGAACAAGCCAGTATTGATGAAGCCTTTGCTGATTCGGTACTGAGTGGCTTTACCGTGGTGGCGGCGTCGGATGACGGCGTGCTTATCGACTACACCCCTTATCTACTTAGTGACGTGCATGGAGTGGCTAATCGGCTAAAACAAAAAAAACAGGGTAACTATAAAGTTGATAGCAGCCGAAGTGCTGTTTATACGCCAAGAAGTAAGGCGTTTCCTAAAAATACTGAATTGGAGTCTATCGTTACCTACGTAGGTACCCAGCCCGGCGAATATGTTAAGCAAGTAACGCCCGAGCCAAACAGTATAACAGTACATTTGCATCATGGCTTTGTGGCCTTGCCAGAACCCGGATATACGCCCAGAGCTTATCATCCCTATTCTGGTTACTGGAAAAGAGGTTACTTTGATTACGCTACGGCCATTACTGAACCCACCGAAGTTAAATTTATAACCCGCCATCGTTTGTTCAAAAAAGACATCAGTGCGAAGGTCAGTGAGGCGGTTGAGCCCATTGTGTATTACATCGATCCTGGGGTGCCAGAGCCGGTAATGAGTGCACTTAAAGAAGGGGCAAGTTGGTGGAATCAAGCCTTCGAAGCGATTGGCTACAAAGATGCGTTTCAGGTGAAAGTCCTTCCTCAAGGCGCAGATCCTATGGATGTACGTTACAACATGATCAACTGGGTGCATCGTGCCACACGGGGGTGGTCTTATGGTTCATCCATCCGTGATCCACGCACTGGCGAAATTATTAAAGGGAATGTTACTTTAGGTTCGTTGCGTGTTCGTCAGGATTATCTCATCGCCTTAGGTTTGATGAGTCCTTTTGATGGAAAGCAAAGTACCGATGAAGAAAAAGAGATGGCGCTGGCGCGAATTCGCCAATTGTCGGCCCACGAAGTGGGGCATACCCTTGGCTTGGCCCATAATTTTGCGGCCAGTGAATACGGGCGTGAATCGGTAATGGATTATCCTCATCCTAAAGTGACCATGAAAAACGGTAAAATTTCTTTAGAGGGGGCGTATGATTCGGGTATTGGAAAATGGGATATTCAAGCCATTGCATATGGTTATCAAGATTATGCAACACCCGAAGCTGAAAAAGATGGATTAGCGGCCATTATCGCGGATTCAAGAGCAAAAGGGTTGGCCTTTAAAACCGATTGGGATACCCGTTCATCGGTACACCCTTCGAGTAACGGTCATATGTGGGATAATGGCGATTCTCCGCTGGAGGCCTTTGATGACATGG
>NZ_JBAHZB010000125.1:0-9388 GCF_036697315.1 Alteromonas sp. 14N.309.X.WAT.G.H12 | reverse complement strand
CTTGCCGATATGCTGCCATAACAAAAAAAAGGATCAGCACCGGCTGATCCTTCCCCCTTTCCTAATCCAAAATTAGCGAGATTTATAGACTTAGAAATAGCGCATTGATCCCACCGCCGCCAACAATTAAAAAGAGAAACAACACAACACCTAACAGCAAGGGTTTGTAGCCGGCGTGGGTAACCACAGACACATGGGTTTTAAGTCCCAAGGCTACCATCGCCATGGTTAAACATAGTGTATCGAGTTCCATCAACGAACTTACCACAATGTCAGGCAGGTCTATCATAGAGTTTGCCCCGATGACGATTAAAAAATACAAGGCGAACCAAGGCATGTGCTGCAAAGAAATACCGCTTTTGCCATTTTCGCCGTCATCCCCATTTTGCTTATTCGGAAACAGCGCCAAAATAACAAGGAATGGGGCCAGTAAAATGACACGTAACATCTTTTCTAACACTGCGTTTTGCGCACTTTCCGGTCCTACAGCGCTGCCCGCGGCGACCACTTGGGCCACTTCATGGATGGTAGAGCCAATATACACACCAAAGTGTGTTGCAGAAACATCCACATAGGGCCAAATAACCGGGTATAAAAACATACTGGCCGTGCCAAAGATCACCACCGTAGAAACCGCAATAACCACGGTTTCACTTTTGGCTTTTATCACTGGCGCCGTAGCAAGAACCGCCGCCGCCCCGCATATAGCAGAACCTGCCCCCACCAATAAGCTGGTTTGATAATCCAGCTTTAATACATACCGTCCCACCAATAAAGAGAGGGTCAAAACACTGATAATAATGCTCAAATCGATGCCCAGACCGCGCCAGCCTAGAGAAAGCACCTCACCGTAGGTAAAATGTAAACCAAACAAGATCACCCCAAGCTTTAACAGGCGGGATTTGGCAAAATCTACCCCTTCATCAACAATGGGCTCATATTTACGTCCAACCACATTAACCACCACAATACCCAGCACAATGCCGATGGTAAGCGGACTTACGCCAATAGAGCTAAAAGTATCGAGCTGTGACATCAACACCGACACTACGGCAAGAAGGAGTACGACACCAATGCCTGGTATCAATGAATGATTGAAGAAATTATTTACCGGAATACTTTTTTCCATGAGTACGGCCCTAGGTAGTAAAGAGAGGCTAGCAAAGTACCCGTCAATGATGTATAACTCAAATTGTCTTTATTCATATTTTCATAACTAAAAGTCATACAATGAACTTGCATAGCCTTCGTGTTTTCTATCATGTGGCCACTAAGCGCAGTTTTTCCCTCGCTGCGGAGTCACTCTTTATTACCCAACCTGCGGTATCAAAATCCATAAAAGAATTGGAAAATCAGATGGGTGTTGCGTTGCTCGAGCGTGCAGCTAAAGGAAAAGTGATCCGATTAACCGAGCCCGGTGAGCTTTTGTACACTCATGCAAAAGAAATGTTTGCCATTGAAAAAGCCGCAGAAGAAGCATTAAAAGCCCATGCCGGACTCACCCAAGGCAAGCTTACTCTTGGTGCGAGTAGTACCGTCGCCAACTATTGGTTAACTCAGCATATGACGGAGTTTACTCGCAAGCACCCCAATATTACCCTTGAGCTTATAGTCGGAAACTCTGCAGATGTGGAAACCGCGCTCACTCACTGTCAAATTGATATTGGGTTTATTGAGGGAGAATCGATGAGAGAGGACATTCATGCCGAAACCTGGATCAATGAAGCCATGGTACTGATTAACAAGTCGGACGCCAAATGGGGGGATATATCAAAACAAACCTTTCAACAGGCAACCTGGTTACTACGTGAAGTTGGCTCAGGAACCCGCAGTGTGGTGGAAAACTATTTTAAACAACAACAATTCAGACCCGATAAAAGTGTTGTTTTAGGATCTAACGAGGCCATTGTCGAAGGGGTTGCCAACGGGCTTGGGATCGCCATCGTACCAAAGGTGGCGGCCGCCAGTCTGATGGAAATCGGCCGTGTCAAAGCACTCATCTCACCAACACAATGGCTGCCAAATGTCAGGCCCTTATATAGCCTGACCTATCAAGGACGTCCCTTGTCGCCATCGGCAACGTCTTTTTTAGCACAATTGGCCAACTAAACGATAAAACCTGCAGGCCCTCGCCTACCACGTGAGATCATCGGGGATTTCGTAATCGGCGTACCAATCATCTTCTTCTTGCTGTTTACCCTCATTATCCCGGGTATCTAAATCTGCACGATAAACAATACTTTCCCCATCCCGTTGGGCGATTTTATCTGCCACTGGGGCCGGTACCAGTTCATACGCATCATCAAGTACCACAACCACTAAGCGGCCTTTGGTCACTTGACGGTGCATTTCAGCAGAAACATACAGCCGTTTAACCAGGTTATCATGGGTAAAATTAAGTACGGTATCGCCTTTACGTACCTGCTTGTTCATTTCAATAAGCTGACGTACCTGCGCCTTGATAGAGCGCTCTTCTCGGGCTCGCTGTTGGGCTTCATTGAGCGCGCGATCCCGGGATTTTTTCTCTTCTGCGGCCTGCTTAGCCGCGATGCGCGCTTCATCCACCTCAACCTGCTTATTTTTATTTTGCAGCTTTTGCTTTTTACGTTTTTCTGCCCGCGCTTTTTTGGCAGAAGATTTATCTGCCAACCCCGCTTTTAACAATTGTTCCTGTAATGAAGCCATGATTTACCTATTTCTTTTTCTTATCCTGGGTTACCCATTTACCACCTTCGTACCAAGCTGACCAACCGGTAGATTTGCCATTTTCATTTTCTGACATGACGTACTGCTGTTTGGTCTTTCTGCTATAACGTACGATGGCCGGATTCCCCTCAGGATCCTCTTGTGGCGCATCAGCAAGATAGTAGAATTTAGGCGATATTCTATCTCTAAACCTAGCCAGTTCTTTCACTTTCGGCGCACGGGTCTCCCGCGATTTAGGGAAATTATGCGCGGCAAGGAATATACCTGAAGCACCATCTCTGAGCACAAAATGTGCGTCCGATTTTTCACACTCAAGTTCCGGTAAATCCACCGGATCTTCCTTAGGTGGCGCAGCTTCTCCGCTACGTAAAAGCTTACGGGTATTCTTACAGGCTTCGTTAGTACAGCCAAAATACTTGCCGAAGCGACCGTTTTTCAGCTCCATGTCACTGCCACATTTATCACACTCGATAATTGGGCCGTCATACCCTTTTATTTTAAAGGTACCTTCTTCTACATAGGTGCCTGGACAAGTCGGCGTGTTACCGCAGACATGAAGTTTGCGCTTCTCATCCACCAGATAGCTGTCCATTGCGGTGCCACAAATCTGACAACGGCGTTTCGCCCGCAAGGCTTCTGTCTCTAATTCTTCTTCGTCATCCACCTTCACCACTTCATCGCCGGGTGTCAGGTTCATGGTATTGGTACAGCGCTCTTTCGGCGGTAAATTGTAACCCGAACAGCCCAAAAAGACGCCGGTAGAGGCTGTTCGCACGTTCATTTCACGGCCGCATTTGTCGCAGCTGATCCCCGAAGGTACGGCTTGATTCAAACGCATACCACCTTCTTCTGCGTCTTTTTCTGCCTTCAATAACTTGGCATAGAAATCCTTGTAGAAGGCGTCTAGCACCTGCTTCCAGTTTTTCTTACCTTCGGCGATATCATCAAGGTGTTGCTCCATGTTCGCGGTGAAGTCGTAACTCATGAGATCATCGAAATTTTCCATCAAACGATCATTGACGATTTCGCCCATTTTCTCGGCATAGAAACGTTTATTTTCTAAGCGAACATAGCCTCTATCCTGAATGGTGGAGATGATACTGGCATAGGTTGAAGGTCTTCCTATACCACGTTTTTCAAGTTCTTTAACCAAGGATGCTTCGTTGAATCGCGCAACCGGTTTAGTAAAGTGTTGTTTTGGATCAAGCTGCTTTAAATCCAAGATATCGCCCTTTTGTACATCCGGCAACAACAGCTCTTCTTCCCCTTTTTTACGTACTTGGGGTTGTACCTTTGTCCAACCATCAAATTTAAGCACACGCCCTTTTGCGACCAGTTCGTAATCACCGGCGGCCACCTTGATGGTTGTAGCGTCATATTTCGCATTTGTCATTTGGCAGGCCACAAACTGTCGCCAAATAAGCTCATACAGCCTCTGTGCGTCCCGCTCCATGTCTTTTAACGATGCAGCTTGCACTGAGACGTTTGACGGCCGGATAGCTTCGTGAGCCTCTTGAGCGCCTTCTTTACTGCCATAGCGTATAGGGTCGGCAGGTAAATACTTATTGCCAAAGTTATCTTGGATAAACGAACGGCAATTGTCTAAGGCTTCCTGGCTGAGGTTCGTCGAATCGGTTCTCATGTACGTGATGTGACCAGCTTCGTACAAACGTTGGGCCATCATCATGGTCTTTTTAACCCCAAAGCCCAAACGTGTACTGGCCGCCTGTTGCAATGTTGAGGTAATAAAAGGTGCCGAAGGCTTACTTTGTGTAGGCTTAGACTCTCGACTTTCGACAATATAAGGACTTGCCTGAAGCTGCGCCAGAGCAGTGTCGGTTTCTTGTTTATTCTTGGGCTTAAAGGGTTTTGCCTGATAGCGATTCACCAACATACGAAGCTGTTGTTGCTGGGCTGACGTTAAATCGGCGTGCACATCCCAAAACTCCTCAGGAACAAAGGACTTAATTTCCCGTTCTCGTTCCACCACCAAACGCACCGCTACCGATTGCACACGACCTGCAGAAAGCCCCCGGGCTATTTTCTTCCACAGCAACGGTGAAACCATAAAGCCCACAACCCGATCGAGAAAACGACGGGCTTGCTGCGCATTGACTCTGTCGGTGTTGAGCTCTCCGGGATGGGAGAATGCATCCTGAATGGCATTTTTGGTGATCTCGTTAAACACAACCCGTTGATAGGTTTTGTTTTTTTCACCTAGTAATTCACGCAAATGCCAGGCAATGGCTTCTCCTTCACGGTCCAAATCCGTTGCCAGATAAACCGTGTCTGCATCTTTTGCCAGCTTTTTAAGTTCGTTGACGACTTTTTCTTTACCCTGCAATACCTGATAGTGGGCTTTCCAGTCATCCTGTGGGTCAACCCCCATACGGTCAACCAGTTTGCGATATTCGTAATTACGTAAATATTCTTCACGCTCTTTTTCACTTAGCGTCTTCAATTCTTTTGCGGGTTTTTTGGGTTCAACATTCCCTACCGCTTTTGTCGGCAAGTCGCGAACGTGGCCAACCGAAGATTTTACGATAAAATTTTTACCGAGATATTTATTTATCGTTTTTGCTTTTGCTGGAGACTCGACAATGACCAGTGATTTTGCCATAAATATTGATTAAACCTGTTCGTAATCAGAGACTTAATGTATCTCTATGAAAATTAAAGAAAGGTAAAGACTACCATACCCCTCTTCTTTCTTTTTTTAACATATATCGATAAAGTGAATGGAAAACAAGATCTTCTTCATAGTTATTCTTCTAGCGAGGTTGTAAACCGCCACAAAGCGCTTACTTTTCAACCACCCACATTGGCAAGCGCATCAAAAGCCGTATAATGCCGGCTTAGTAGCAAGAACTTCTCCACAACCTTCTCATTCTCCAGCCAGCTTTATTTGGGTTAATTACTTATTTTCAAGCCATAGAATGCAGAAGCGACACATAGCAAATTAAATGAGGCAGAACATGCAGCAATTTGAGGTCAATTTCGATGGTTTAGTGGGACCAACTCACAACTATGCTGGGTTATCTGTAGGCAACGTAGCCTCCCAAAGTAACGCAAACGCTGTAAGTAACCCCAAAGAAGCCGCCAAACAAGGCTTAGCAAAAATGAAAGCCCTTGCTGATATGGGCATGAAACAAGGGGTACTTGCTCCACAGGAACGGCCCGATGTGGCCGCATTACGTCGTCTCGGTTTTACCGGTAGTGATGGAAATGTACTAAAATCCGCAGCCAAACAAGCGCCACAGGTTTTTCTCGCTTGTTGCTCAGCATCCAGCATGTGGACAGCAAATGCCGCGACAGTATCTCCTGGGGCCGATACGGCCGATGGACGCATTCATTTTACGCCGGCCAATTTGACCAATAAATTTCACCGTTCTCTTGAACCTGAAGTCACCGGAAGAATACTCAAAGCCACGTTTGCTAACGAAAAATATTTCGCCCACCATACCCATTTACCTGATAACGAACATTTCGGCGATGAGGGCGCGGCAAATCATACGCGGCTTTGTCGAAACTACGGCAGTGCCGGTGTGGAACTGTTTGTCTACGGGCGCTACGCATTTGATTCCAGCAAACCAGCCCCCAGTCGTTATCCTGCCAGACAAACCCTTGAGGCCAGTCAGGCGGTTGCCAGACTTCACGGTCTTGATGATGATGGCGTGGTTTACATTCAACAAAATCCCGATGTCATCGATCAGGGGGTTTTTCACAACGATGTGATCGCGGTGGGGAATCAAAACGTCTTATTTTTTCATGAACAGGCTTTTTTAAACACGCCGGCAGTATTAACAGAAATTCGTCGCAAATTCGACGACCATCCCCTTCATTTTATCGAAGTTCCCACCTCTCAAGTCTCTGTGCTTGACGCGGTAAGTACCTATTTATTTAATACGCAGATCATCACGTTATCCGACAACCATATGGCAATTATTGCACCGTCCGAATGTGAAGAAAATCCAGCAGTATCGTCTTATCTTGAGTCCTTATTAGCGATGGATACCCCCATTAAAGAAGTGAAATTTTTTAATGTAAAACAAAGCATGCGAAATGGTGGCGGACCGGCTTGTTTACGTCTTCGTGTGGCAATGACAGAACAAGAACTTAATGCGACTAATCCACGTACATTAATGAACGATATACTCTTTGCTCGTCTAAACCAATGGGTAGAAAAACACTACCGAGACCGATTGAGTGAACAGGACTTAGCCGACCCAGCCTTGCTTGATGAAAGCCGCACTGCGTTGGATGAACTGACTCAAATTATGCATCTTGGTTCTATCTATCCGTTCCAACAAAGTGCGTTATAATTCAGGTTCTTATTTTAAATAAAAAAAGGGGGGACATGATGTCCCCCTTTTTTTAGTATCACCCAATTACGATGCACTAATCCGTGGTCGAACAATTACCCAAACCAATACCAAAAGGACTGGACTGCGGCTGAATACTCTCATTTGACGCATCTTCCGCGGCAATGCCGTACACATATTCCATACTCGCACTGGCTTCACTGCCGGTAGATTCAGCGAACACGGAAATTTCCGCTTCATAAAAGGCCGCGTATTCCCGCTGATAACGCAGTTCCAGCGTGGCCTGACCGTTTTCATCCGTGGTGGTCACGCCATCTTGGAATGACAAAGAGCCAATAATTCCCGGGGTGAGGAAGGTATCGCCATTATTATCTTCCCCCGCGTCCAATATGCCGTTGGCGTTAATGTCTTCGTTGTCACATGCATAGGTATAACCATAATAGGTCTCTTCTTCACCGTCGCTGTCTTCAACGGTGTAGCCTACCACCCAGTTAGGATCCACCCACACCCAATAACCTTTGTAATATTTCCCCCCATTAGTGTATTTAACCGGCGTTAAGGAGGCGGTAAGTTCAACGCCTTCGATAGGCTGGCCCACCGAATCGGTCACAAACACCGCAAACTCTTTTAAATAGGTGGTGTCATCGGGTTTCGAGATTTCATTGCCGGTACCTATGGAAACATCAAAAGCCCGGTTACCCACGGTCAAGGTCACGTAATCAGTTACCGCCGGATCATCTAGTACGCTGGCAGTGATGACCACGGCATCTTCACTGGTGACCGCTGCCGAGGTAAATACGGTAGACGCTATACCGCTACTGTTTGTGGTTGATTGAGACGGAGAAATCGTTCCCGTGCTGGTGTCGTCCACAGTAAAGCTCACAACCTTGTCTTTAACTAAGTTTCCAGCGGGATCTCTTACCACCGCAGTAATGGTGCTGGTTTGGCCATCAGGACCAATTTGATCTGGCGATGCATCGGCATACAAGCTATCGGCAACCGTCGCAACAATCTCCACCACTACGGTGGCGGTAACACTATTTCCATCACTGTCTACACCTGTGGCAGTAATGGTTGAATCACCCGCATTGGTAGACGCAATATCAAAACTGATTTCGCCGTTACCATCAGTGACACCGGACTCATCCCCATCTCGAATTTCCCCCCGTGAAGCGGTAAATGTTACCTCTCCGGCGGGGAATGGTACGTTATCTTTTTTCCACGTTAACGTTAATGTGGCGTAATCCGCGTCTTCATAGTCATTATCTGGGGCAACATCAATGTAGTCGTCAGGCACCGTGGTAAAGGAAAACTCATCTTCCTGAACGGTGATAGTATACTGGGTCTCCACGCCTAAAGCCGAAGCAGTGATAGTGGCTTCTCCGGATTCTGTTGCGGTAAAGGTCACCGTATCTTGTCCTTCTGTACCAGTATTGGCTACCGAAGCACTTAATTCCCCTAACGTTGTAGTTAAATTAACATCTTGATTAGTTAGGTTATTTCCATCAGAATCTTGGACTCTGATTGTCAAATCCGTCGAATCATTGATGGTGATAGCCGTAGCACCGTTAACGGTGACCTCTGTACCGACCACATCAATGGTGACTGTGGCAACTTCATCGCCCGCGGTAGCGGTAATGGTCACGCTCCGAATTGAAGCATCATTTAAGGTAGTGACATAGGCGGTTGCGGTACCATTTTCCGTGGTTTCGTCATCCACCTGCTGGATTTCCACATTATCGTCTATGGACGCAGAAAACGAGACTTCCACCCCTTCCATCAGGTTGCTTTGGGCGTTTTTCACCACCGCAATTAATTCTATTTCATCAGAACCACTGGACGCTAACTGTAATGAATTGGCATACAATTCCACTTTCGCGGGCTCTTCACTTTCTACTGACGTGCCAGTGGATGTAAAAGTTGTCGTAGCAGTAGTGCCATCTGGCAAGGTGGCTGTTATTTGCCCATCACCCGACGCCGTGCCAACGGTCAAGCCAATGGTCGCCTGACCAGAATCATCGGTTCTGGCCGTTCCTGTATCATTGCTAAAATTCGCCAGTTCATCATTGGATATGGTAAAGGTTACAAGGGCATCAGTGAGAGGGTCCTCGTTTTGGTCCACTACCGTGAGATTTACCGTAAGGGGGTTATCTGATGCCAGATCTCTGTCCTCAACACCGCTGTCGTTAACCAAAGAGAAAGTCACACTATATTCAGGATCTAGGGCAACATCACTACCCGCTGAAGTAAAGGTGGTTGTCGCAGTTGTTCCATCAGGAAGAGTCGCTGTTATCTCCCCATCTCCCGCCGCTGAGCCAACCGTCAAGCCGATACTTGCTTCACCATTTTCATCTGTACGG
>NZ_JBAHZB010000124.1:0-9634 GCF_036697315.1 Alteromonas sp. 14N.309.X.WAT.G.H12 | reverse complement strand
CGGCCTTATCGATCTCACGCTCCCAATACTCAACCTGGATGCTTTGTCTAACCTCAACAGCGCCACCCCCACTATCAGCGGCACCTGTGATGAAATTGGGGCGGTGATCAGTATCGAAGTCACCGACAGTGATAGCGATACCCAAATCTTTACTACCACTGTTCAGCCAGACGGTAGCTTTACCATCGATTTACCGGCCGATGCCGCAGAAGGCTTGCTCAATGTGGATGTGTCGGTACTGGATAGCGCAGGGAATCTGGCTTCGGTAAGTACTTCAGGGTTGATTGATTTAACCATTCCATTACTTTCACTTGATAGTATTGGACTGATTAATGATGCGACGCCGACAATATCCGGCTCCTCTGATGAAATTGGAGGTACCGTAACCATTAAAGCCACCGACTCAGAAGGTTACGAGCAGGAGTTATCAACAATAGTTCAGGCTGATGGTAATTTTAGTACGGATATTCCACTGGATGTAGCAGAAGGCTTACTAGACATAGAAGCAAGTGTGATTGATTTGGCGGGAAATATAAATACCTTGATAGAATCCGGCGCAGGCACCATTGATACGATTGCGCCGAATCTGTCCATATCCCACCTACCGTCGCTTTTAGACACATCCATTGCAGGAACAACAGATCCCGATATGGCTGGACGCTCAATTCAAGTGGATGTCACTGCAAAAATACTGGGTATAGAAACATCGCTGTCAATTTCCACCAACGTCCTCGTTGATGGAAGTTGGTCAACCGGACCCATCGTCAACCTTTCACTGGGGCCTATTTCGATCTCCGTGTCCATCACCGATGATGCGGGCAATATTGCCACGATCAGTGAATCGTCATCGGTTAGTACAACAGAAGCGGCGCCACTTGAAGATGTATCAGCAGGAGGTGATGCGCTGGTGAATGTGGGCATTACTGGTCACAATTTGATTGATATATAACGCCCACGAATAGGAAAGGAAGTAATTCAGCGACAAGGTGGAAACCAACCATTGGCTTCCACCTTTTGCTTATAAATTACTGTAGGCTGATGGTGATATAATATTTGTGTAAGTCCGTATCAAAATCATCACTGTCTAGTGATTGATAATACTCAATATAATCGTCGTAATCACTGGTATTATCGCTTTTAAGTAACGTTACCTGCGTATCACTTATGTAGCTATCACTGTCAACAATGTCATCATACCCTTCCAAGTCCACACTGGAAGGCAGCACGCCTTCATCTGGGCCATACATTGTCCATGTTACCGGCACAGAAGTATCGCCATAGGTAAACTGAATAATTGCCATGGGGTAATTTTTCACCGCACTGTAATCATAAGTACCATCATCACCCAATTCAGAAAAAGACACGGTGTCAATACTTGGCATATCATCAGATGCTTCTGCGTCCAGCGCATCGTCATAATCAGTGGAAATAACCTGATTCTCGCTGCTAACAGTCCAGGAACCATAAATATTGCTGCTTTCGCTTAAACTGTATTCCGCCACACCTTTGTAATAGGCTTCATTAATGTACATGTGACTGGTAAACAGCAATGCCGTGTCATCATCTTCACTGATTTCAGATTGAAAATGCTCATCGTCTTCAAACAGTTGAGAAATAACAACATCTGAATGATTTTTGCTTAAATCGATTTCCTCAGCCACTTCCACAGCGGAGACAGACCACTCGCCCGTACCATCAGTGGTGAAGTCGCTAAGAAAATCAGCCGAACCAATCTTGTCGTCATCAGAATCCGTGCCTTTAACCATAAAGGAGGCTACAGGCCAGTCGCCATCAATAACACGGCAGACAGTGACGTCAGTAAACAAGGTTTCTGTATCGCTCACACTTTCCCAGCTATCAAATGGCAGCGAAGTCCAAGCTTCATCGATATTTTCAAAGGAACGGTGACGTAAAGACGCATCTTGGGTAATGCATTCACAAGTATCATTGCTTACCAAGCTATCATAGGTCGCTTGATAGGTAGTTTCGGTAGACGTTGATGCCTGATAATAGCTAACAATATCTAACCCTTCAGCACTATCTCCTGACTGGGTTTTTGCTACCAAGGTAAAATTAATGTTCTTATCGGAAGTCGTAAAACTAATCACGCCATCGTCATCAGGCGAATAGGATTGCTGATAAGTCCAGTCTTCATCCTGCAGCAACAACTCGACATCAGTAAAGGGTTCTTCTACCCCACAATCATTAGTGATCACCGAGTTTAATGTAAAGGTGTAATTAGCGTCGCTACTACCTGAAGATGATGAAGAGCCTGAGCTTGAGCCACAAGCTTGCATGAGTGTTGCCATCGCAACGGCAGAACAGATTTGGGATAAACGCACTGACTTATACCTTGTTATACGTCAAATGCACAAATTGTGCCCTTAACTTAAGGGAATATGAGAATCTTTAAACAAAATTTACATTACCGTTCAATTATAAAGCACTGTTTATGAAGTGAATTTATTGTTAATAAGTAGAATTCCGTTGAGCCGTATAATCCGGGATGCGGCCGTTAGCCGATGAACCCTTGCCCTTCGTATCAGCACATTAGGCCTTTGAAGACACAAAGGCCTAATGCGTTAACGGCATATCATGATGATTAAGGCGCGCTTTGAACCACTTGATGCTGGGTGCCTAAACCTTCAATACCTAAATCAATTTTGTCACCCACTTCCAGGTATTTGGGAGGCTTTTGACCTAAGCCCACACCCGGAGGTGTTCCGGTGGAGATCACATCGCCGGCTTTTAAGGTGGTAAATTGACTAAGGTAGCTCACAATATAAGCCGGTTGGAAGATCATGGTTTTACTACTGCCATCTTGATAGCGCTTACCATTGACTTCTAACCACATTTTAAGTTCATTGGGGTTACCCACTTCATCGGCGGTAACCAGATACGGGCCAATCGGACCAAAGGAGTCACATCCTTTCCCTTTGTCCCATTGATTCCCCCGTTCCAGTTGGAAAGTACGCTCAGAAACATCATTACACACACAGTAACCGGCAATATACTCTGGTGCCTCAGCCTCTGACACATAGCTAGCATCTTTACCAATCACAATGGCTAATTCCACTTCCCAGTCTAATTTGTCACTGTTTCTGGGTTTAATAATAGGATCATTAGGCCCACAGATGGCACTGGTAAATTTAGAAAACACCTCAGGCTCAGCGGGAATGGGCATGCCCGATTCAGCGGCATGATCTGCATAATTTAAGCCGATACAAATAAACTTGCTTACCTTGTTCACACAGGCGCCAATACGCACATCACTGTCAACAACCGGCAGGGTGTTAAGATCAACATGGCTAAGTGTAGCCAGCGACTCGGGGTGCAAGGTAGCGCCATCAATATCATCACAAACCGACGACAAATCCCGGATCTTGCCCTGGCTATCCAAGATACCTGGTTTTTCTTGGCCAGGAGGACCAAACCTTAATAATTTCATATAGGTTCCTAACTATTAACTAATTATTTAAAGTGACGAATCCGCCATCTATGGGAAAATTTGTTCCTGTGATAAACGCGGCCTCTTCGCTACATAAAAACTTCACTAATGCGGCGACTTCTACAGGTTTCCCCATGCGACCAATGGGCTGGGTTTTGGAGAGTTTCTCGAACATTTCCTGTTGATTGTCGGGGTAGTTTTTCGCTAAATAACCGTCAACAAAAGGCGTATGCACACGACCCGGTGCCACGCAATTACAGCGAATACCGTAATCTAAGTAATCCTTGGCAATGGAATAGGTCATGGTGAGCACCGCGCCCTTACTCATGGAATAAGCAAAGCGGTCAGCAATACCAACGCTTGATGCCACCGATGCCATATTGATAATGATCCCCCTTTGCTGGGCTTTCATACTTGGCACCGCCGCTAACGAACAGTTATAAACCCCTTTCACATTCACCTTGTAAACCCGATCTAATTCATCTTCGGAGGTTTGTTCCAAGGTGCCAATTGAGCCCACTCCGGCGTTGTTTACCAATACATCAACAGCACGGTTATCGGCGGTTATGGCCGCAAACACTTGCTGCACATTGTCATGGTTAGCAACGTCCACGGCGTACGCTTTGGCAACGCCGCCTTCACGGGTGATTTCCTCTGCTGTTTCTGCCGCGGCGGCTTCATCTAAATCAAGGACAATCACCTTATGACCCAGCGACGCCAGGGCTTTACAGATAGCATAACCAATGCCACTGCCGCCGCCGGTTACAACAGATTGCGTGATTTTTTGATTCGTCATTTCAAAACTCCTAAATTGTAAAATTCCCGTGCAGTACCAGACCAAAAACGTGCTTTATCTGACTCATCCCACGACGCCACCAACTGCTGACAAATCCCTAACCACCCAGCATAATCGCTGTTGATATTTACCACCGGCCAATCACTTCCCCACATGATCCGTGTCGCCCCAAAAATGGAGGTTAAATGGGCGAAATAAGCACTAAAATGGCTTGGCTGTTGCTGAGTTTTAGTGGCTTCTAAGGTGAGGCCAGAGGCTTTAACATAGACATTGGGAAGCGTGCTAAAAGGTGCTATTGCCGCTGCCCACTGAGTGTATTGACCTTTTTCAATACAGGGTTTGGCGCAGTGATCAATGACAATGGGTAAATCGGGGTAACGTTTGGCTAACTGGTAAATACTGGGTAAGTGCTCAACACGGCACAAGGCGTCAAAAGACAAATTTAAGCGAATAAGCTGATTAAAAATCGGCGCAAAACCCGGCCTGAGTACCCAATCAATATCATCGATATCCTGAAGCATGGGACGGACGCCTTTAAAGACATTGTTTGCTGCGAGTGTGGTTAGTCGTGCGCAAACTGCCTTGCTATCCTGTTCAAAATCCACCCAACCTACAACCCCCGTAACAGTTGGCTCCAAAGCAGCTTGGGCTAGCAGAAAATCAGTTTCTTCATCAGTAGGTGAAGCCTGTACCAGTACAGTGTGCAATTGGGTAGTCGCCCCCATGCTTTGTGTCGCCACCTGTTGATAGTCTGCGATAGAAAAATCCCGGTACAAGGGACTGATATCGGCCGTTAACCAGGAATACAGCCCCGTATCTAACTGCCAAATATGGTGATGGCTATCCACGATATGTGAGGGTATAGAATTTTCCATATCACCCTCCTTCCATCGGTACAGGTGCCAACGGATCTAGCAAACCATGTTGGTGTAGTGTTTGCCAAAACTCAGCGGGAATAGTCTGTTCTAACAAGGTGGTGGTTTGAGCCACAATAGCGGCTGAGCCCAAACCGGGGATCACACTGGCTACACAAGGGTGAGCCAAAGGAAACTGCAACGCAGCAGCAGCGAGTGTTACCTCAAATTGACGACAAATGGTTTCGATTTTAGCCACCCGCTGCACTATGGCTTCAGGCGCAGGGGCATAGTTATATAAAGGCGTATGGGAAGTGTTAACGCCAGTGGCTAGGATCCCCGAATTATAGGGCCCACCAAGAATAATGGAGGCCCCGTGCGCCGCACATTTTGGCAGGAAACTTGTCAACGCCTCTTGTTCAAGTAATGAATAGCGACCTGCCAATAAAAAACAATCAAACTGCCCTATCTCCATCACCCGTTCGCAAATTGCCGTTTCATTGACCCCAAGACCTACCGCAGAAACCAAACCTTGCTGGCGCAGTTCATCGATGGCTTTATAACCACTTTGGCAAAACTGTTCATAATAAAATGCGTCTTGTTCTTTATGAGTGATCGCCCCTAAATCATGAACTAACAGCACGTCTATTTTGGCAACACCTATGCGTTGTAAACTATCAAAATAAGAACGCATGATGCCGTCATAACTGTAATCATAATGGGCATCAAAAGGCATAGGCGTGGCAAAGCCATAACGGATTTCATCAACCTTAGCGGTGGGATCGGCGGTTAACACCCGCCCTACTTTGGTGGACAACACGTAGTCTTGCGCCGGCAATGCACGCAATGCATCGCCAATACGGCGCTCACTCAAACCCAGACCATAGTGCGGCGCGGTATCAAACAAGGTGATCCCAGCGGCAATAGCCGCCTGTATTGTTTGCTGCGCTTGCTCATCAGAAATGGCCTTGTAGAGGTTTCCCACCGACGCGCCACCAAAGCCAAGCTCAGACACTGCTAAGGCCGTTTGTCCTATGGTATTTTTGGTCATGCCCTTAGCCATGATAGCTAGCCTCCTTGATTAATGTTGACTAACAGCAGGATCAGGGCCGCCGTACAAATACATAGTGGCCCACTGATTAAGGGAAGTGTGCTTATGGCGTTCACCAGACAACCAATTTTCGTGATGAAAATTCCCCCAGTTTCCTTCTCCATCTTGGGGATGATCCAAATCTGAAATCGCAATGTTTAAGCCCATTTTGGTAAGCTCACGATTCGCTGACCAAAACTCACCGGGGGCAATTTCCAGCGTGGCTTCGGGACGAATACGCCATTCCATGGTGTAACCTCTGGTAGGCTGACCGGCTTCACCTTTAATTTTCACCTTCACTTCCATATCGCCATTGAGGATCCAATGCTGGTAGGTATTCCAGGCAGAAAGCATGGAACGCTCTTCCCCTTCCAGTAAACCGGGTACGCCTAAACCTCCCAAACGGGATTTATGGGTACTTGCCACCATTTGCCAGCTTTTCCCATTGCCCTTGTTCAATTGGCCATCAGCATAAGGCGGGTTATTTTCGGCATTGATCAACACCTCAACACCATCACCAAACCAAGGAAATCCCTCCCGGGTAAGGGCGTGGGCATGGGCGTTTTCTTCGGGTAGCCAGCGAGAAGTGTCGATGCCATAAAGCACATCATCGGTAATATCAAAAGCAAAGTACAAATAACGGCCATCGTGTTTTATCCACACGCTGCCGGTTAAGTCCTCGGTACTTAGCACTGGCGAAAATCGGGCAATCCATTGGTGAATATGGCCAATGTGGGTGGCATCTTGGTATTCCTGCGCTTGCACATCGCCATCAAAGATTGGACTGCTGCCGCGATAAACCTTTACTATCGGATGGCTAATTGGCGCAGAACTCTGCGCACCTTGGTTTCCGTTATCCGGTTTGGCGGCAAGGTATTCAAATATGCCATAGAGGGCAATCATTACGATGGCTAATATCACCCAACCTTTAAGAATGCCGCCACTTTGCTTGTCGTCTTTTTTGGCTAACTCTCTGTAACGGGGTAACATTTCCTCATCCGGCGAGTGCTTGGTCAGCAATGACAACACCACCATCAATACGCATGAAAAAACAAACAAAATAAACGACAACATTAAGAAATGCGGCCATTGTTCAAACCAGCCAAAGGTTTGTCCTTGGGTACTTAGCACGCCCACCGCAATACACACAATACCGCTGATCACAAAGCTATAGCTGGCGGCGGTGGCCGTGACGCGACGCCAAAATAGGCCCACCAAAAACAACGTGGTTAACGGCGGTGCTAAAAAGGCAATTAAGCTTTGCAGTAGCTCAAACAAATTAGCCGCCACATTTTCCATGGCCAAGGCCCAGAAGAAGGCCAAAACGCTCGCTACCAGCGTCACAATACGCCCAACCAAACGGGTGGTTTTGGCGGCAAGGGGTTTGTTTTTCGAAAATACGGGCTCGTAAAAATCCAGCGTAAAGATGGTACTGAAGGAGTTAAGCCCTGAATCCAGCGTACTAATAAGTGCGGCCATTAACACCGCAATCATCAAGCCACGAAAGCCAACAGGCATATAGTCGCTGACCATAGCAAGAAACGCCCCATCGGAGTTTTCCATGCCCGGCTGTAACGCAAAAAAGATGATCCCAGGTAAAATGAAGATAAACGGTGGCAAGATTTTAAGTACCCCTGCCAATAGCACGCCTTTTTGCGCGGTGGGTAAATCTTTTGCTGCAAACACCCGCTGTACAATGGTTTGATCCGTACACCAAAACCACACCCCCATTACCGGGTAACCTAAAATAAAGGCCAACCAAGGTACTTGTTCTGACTCAAAGTCGATAAGGTGCCAGTAATCTGGGGGCGTTTTGGCCATCAAACCATCAACACCCCCTATTTCATATAAACCAATAAGGGTTAACGCTGACATCCCAACAATCATTAACACCGTTTGAAAGGCATCGGTCACAATAACCGCCGCCAAACCGCCCACGACAGTAAAACTGGTGGCCACAAATAACAGCAAGGCAATTGATGCCCACAATTCCCAGCCGGTAAATTGTGAAAACAACAAACCGCCAACATATAAACCGCCCCCCAACCAGATGATCACTATGGTAAGAAGCGAATATGCGGTTAGCAGGCGATACATGGTGTCGCCGAAGCGACGTTTAATAAATTGAGGAATAGTAGTGATATTTAACGAAAGGTAGTAAGGCGTAAATACCATGGCCAACAAGAACAAGAATATCCACGCCATCCATTCAAAATTAGCAATTAACATACCTGAACTGTAGGCGGCACCAAAACTGGCTATCAAAAATGAGGGGCCAATATTGGTGCCCCAAATAGACATACCAATACTGGCAAAGCCAACACTTTTATCACCAACAAACAGGCTGGCTGATTTAGCTTGTCGCATAGACACCACTAAACCCACCGCCATTAACACAACCAGGTAAATACCAATAACGTAATAATCTAAGGAATGGAGCACTACAATTTCTACCGTTTCTACTTAAAAGTTATGAACTTAGAAGGCCGCTCGAACACTGGCTATAATGGTTCGAGGCCGGGTAACATAGTCACGGAAGTTGGTACTTTCGTTGATATAGTTACGGGCATCTTCTTCCGTTAAGTTAATGACATTAAGGCTTAATGTGATGTCATCCATTACGTCGTAAGAAAAGTTCAAATCCACTTGCCCCGCACCTTCACCAAAGGCCGGTTGGCTGGCTCGGTCAAAACCGCCACCTAACGCCTGGAAGTAGTCATCTCTGTAAATATAGGCTAAGCGGGCAGAAAACTTCTCCGTTTCGTAGTAAGCAATGGCATTAAAGTTGTTCTTGGATGCGCCCGGAAAACCGTTTTCTAACAGTGGGTTGTTATCTGGGTTTTCAAATTCTGAATCCACAAAGGTATAGTTTGCTTGCAAACCAAAATCGCCAAACACAATATTGCCGCCCAGTTCAAAACCATAGACCTCGCCCTTAGCTACGTTCACCGGTTGGGTGGTGTCAAAGAGTTGATCATAGCCATCGATGGTAACGTCCGTGAGGGCTTCGCTAAGCACAAAGTTAGACACATCTTTGTAGAACAAACTGGCAAAGAAGGCACTGCCGCCGTCGGCGTAGTATTCAACCGTAGTATCAAATGACCAAGCGGTATAAGGCTTAAGATCTGGGTTACCGATTTCTGCGGTAGAGTTAATGGTGGAATCGTAGCCAATGTCACTGGTGTCTTGTAAATTAACTGAGCCGTTAACTTTCAGATCCGTATATTCAGGTTGAGACATGGTTTTAGACACCCCAACGCGCCATTGAACATTTTCGTTCAATTCAATCATCAAATTGGCACTGGGCAAAAATTGGAAATCGTTGCTGTCGGCAGTCGTTCCTATATAACCGAGTTCATCCACCACGGCATTAATAGAATTTACGATCCGTGTTGTTTGAAAACCATAAACCGTGCGGTCAGTAGCAACGGCGCGAACTCCCATGT
>NZ_JBAHZB010000123.1:2190-9724 GCF_036697315.1 Alteromonas sp. 14N.309.X.WAT.G.H12 | reverse complement strand
GGTGGGCGATCTCCCCCTAGGAGAATTAAAAGATCTTGCCAAAGAAGTGGAAGATGAACTGCTACAACTCGACTCCATCTCCATTGTCAAGGTGAGTTACCCGGATGATGAAATTGCCATTGAAATTCAGCCGGACATGCTGCGCAAATATAACTTATCCATTAATGACGTGGCCACCGCTATACGGGCATATTCAACCAATATATCCGCCGGTCAACTACGTACTCAAGCTGGGATTATTTCTGTACGGGTTGAAAATCAGTATTACAAGGGTAATGAATTTGCTGCTATTCCGGTGAAAATAGGCACCGGTGGTGCTCAAGTCAAGCTCGGGGACATCGCTCAAATCAAAGATGCCTTTACCGAAGGCGAACGTTACTTTAAGTTCTCAGGACACAACGCTATTTATATTTCTGTGCGTGCAACCAAGTCACAGAATATTGTGGCGGTGGCAGAAACCGTAAAAGCATACATGAAGGCAAAAAATGAAACCTTGCCGGAAGGGGTTGCGCTGCACACCATGGTGGATCTGACCTACTACCTTGATGCCCGCCTTAATATGATGTTGACAAACCTATTGGAAGGGGCCGTGTTAGTGGCACTGATGCTAACCCTTTTTCTGCGCTTTCGGTTGGCGTTTTGGGTCATGCTAGGTTTACCCATTTGCTTTTTAGGTGCAATGATGATGATGCCAATATTTGGTGTGAGCATCAATTTAATGTCGCTGTTTGCCTTTATTATGGTGTTGGGCATTGTGGTTGACGATGCCATTGTCATTGGTGAAAGCGCCTATACCGAAATAGAAAGTAAAGGCGGCGGCGTGGAGAATGTTATCCGCGGCGCTAAACGGGTTGCCACACCAGCCACCTTCGGCGTACTCACCACCATCGCCGTATTTGCCCCCTTTACCATGAGTAGTGGCTTTGAAGGCGCCATATTCTATAACATCGCAATTGTTGTTATTTTATGCCTGCTCTTTAGTTTGATTGAATCAAAACTTATTCTTCCTGCCCATATTGCCCATACCCGTTTTTCACCGATAAAACCAAACAGCTGGCGGGCCCGTTTTAACGCTCGCTTTAACGGCTTTGTCAATGGTCCATACCGCAGTATGGTGACGTTGGCTATTGAATGGCGCTGGGCGGTGTTAATGATATTTGTTGCCCTGTTGATGTTTGCATCGGGGTTGGTGGCAGGCGATCATGTTCGCATTGTGCCCAATTCGAAAGTGCCACACGACTTTCCTTCTATTGAAATTGAAATGAATGAAAACGTGTCTGACACTGCTGTCATCGATGCCCTGAAAACCATTGAGCAGGTCATCCTTACCGAAGAAGACAAAATTAAGCAGGAATTTGGTACCGATGGCATGATCCGCGATATTCTTGCCTATAACGACGATAGAACCACTGGCGAATTGGTAATTCCCCTGGTTGACGAAGATAAACGTGTATTTGATACCTTCGAGCTAGCCCGGCGCTGGCGAGCTGCCATTCCTGAAATTCCCGGCATGAAGTCCTTTGTTGTGCTTGATGATATTAACAGCAACGGGGATGACGGCGAATTTGGTTATCTTTTGTTTGGGCCAGATTTAGACACCCTTAATGCAGCGGGAAGAACCTTTATCAATATGCTGCAACAAAAAGAGGGCTTGTTTGATATTAGCTCTACCATCGATCCCAGCAGTAAAGAGATCCAAATGACATTGCTGCCAGTTGCCTATGATTTAGGTTTAACATTGCAGGATATCGCAGCCCAGGTGGGTGCCAGCTTCTACGGTGGTGAGGCCCAGCGGGTTATCCGCGATGGCGAAGAAGTTAAGGTTATGGTTCGGTATCCGGATTTTACCCGCGAACGACTGGCTGATTTAAAATACAGTGTGATTACAACGCCAGCGGGCCAAGAGGTCATGCTTGGAGACGTGGTTAACTTAGAAGAAAACCCCGGCGTTAGCTATATTCGCCGAGAAGGTGGCTACCGTAGCGTTTATATCTGGGGCAATATTGATGAAGAAAAAGTGGAACCCGGTACGGTTGTCGATGAAATCGATGATACCTTGCTGCCAAAACTAAAAGCTCAATATCCCTCTGTCATGACAGAACTGGGAGGGGATATTGAAGAACAAATCGCGCAACAAGACGAGCAGATGATGTTTTTCATTGCTGCCATGATCATGGTGTATGTGTTATTGGCGGTCCCCCTTAAGAGTTACGGACAACCACTGATCATCATGTCGGTGATCCCCTTTAGCTTCACCGGCGCAGCATTTGGCCACTTTTTGTTGGGTTATGATATTAGCAGCATGTCATTTTTTGGATTAATTGCTGCCGCGGGCGTGGTCATTAACGATTCACTGGTAATGACCGATTATGTGAATCAGCGCAGAGCAGAAGGTGCCTCCATACGAGAAGCGGTTGAAGAAGCGGGTTGCGCTCGCTTTAGAGCCATAACGCTGACCTCGATCACAACCTTTGCCGGCGTACTTCCCATTATGTTTGAAACCAGTTTACAAGCGGCCTTAGTGATCCCCATGGCCATTGGACTGGGTTTTGCGGTCATGTATGCCACCATTGTGACCTTGGTATTAGTGCCTTGCCTGTATTTAATTCTTATTGATTTAGGAAATGGTTTTGGGTTTCTTTACCGCAATACGGTGGGGCGTTTATTTCGTCGCCCTCAAGCAGACAACCCCATCCAATCGGTAAGTAAATAACCAAAAAAATTACTTTGCGAAGTAGCTAAGAAACAGAGCCGCAGTTTGATTTGCAATACTTTCCTTGTCTTCACCTGAAAGAGGAGCTTGAATTTGCATCATCTGCGGCCAAAAGCATTGGCCTTTAATTTGGCTCGATAAAATAGTTACGCCCTGATTGATATCAGGCAATGCGAGGCGACCATCATTCACCGCAGCAATCAACCAACGTTGCAACACCGTTTCCTGGCCACTTAAATGATCAATTTCTTCTTTTAATTTTTGGGGATGATAAAAAAAGTGACCGATAGCCACTCTTGCCAACCCTAGGTATTCCTTAGTGGTGATCAGATTAATTTCAGCCAGTAAAATAGCCGCAAGTTGTTGATGTAAATCGGTATCCGCAGAATAAACCACAGGCACAGCGGCCATGGTTTTACTCCACAGGGCGCGAATCAGGTGCATCACAATTTCTTCTTTCGAAGCAAAGTGATTGTATACCGTACGTTTGGACAAGTTCGCCATTTCCGCGAGTTTATCCATACTCGTACCAGTAACTCCGTAGGTTTGAAAAGCGCTTCGGGCGGCACACAATATGGCATCTCGATTGATGTCTGTGCGAGTTCGGCTAGTATTTGTCATCTTTACTGCATATCCATACTACTTGAATTAAACACCTTTAAATGAATGATAGCGTGGTTATGTTATTCGTTGCTTTTTTAGCACCTTCTCTTCTATGTAACGCAAAATATCTCGCCATGAAACGATCCCCACAGGTTCGCCTGCTTGGTTGAGTACCGGTAGACAGGAGACGCGACGACGATTAAAAAATGCGATAGCCTTCATGATACTACTATGCTCTTGAATAGCGACAATATCTCTACTCATAATTTGATGCGCTCGACGTTCTAACGTGGCCCTGTCTTTTAAGCGCTCTGAAAGCGTATCGGTAAAGGGGCTCAACGATTTTAATAAATCCCGATCTGAGATAACACCCACCAGTTTTTTATTTTCCACCACCAGAAGATGGTGAAAACCGGTGGCCTCAAAGAGTTCTTTAAGCGTATGCAAGCTATCATCCATTTGGACGCTCACAACGCGCTGACTCATGATTTCATTTACACCCATAAAATGCACACCTGTTGTAGTTCATGGCGACTATCTCTCTATAATTACAAAGCGTAAGCCGTTAAAAAAAGCTTTTTTTAAAATTTTATGGGTTTCAGGTTGAAATTCTTCCTTTAACCATCAATATAGACAAGTACATTCATCACTCTATGAAGGAATATTCATGGCAACAGTTACGCTTCAAGGCAATGCGTTTGAAACCCTCGGTGAACTCCCAGCGGTGGGCAGTCAAGCTCCTGACTTCGAACTGGTCAAGGCCGATCTTTCCACAGTAAGCTTAAGTGAGTTAGCGGGTAAAAACGTAGTACTTAATATTTTTCCCTCTATAGATACAGGCGTCTGCGCTACATCGGTACGTAAATTTAACGAAAAAGCAGCCGCGCTGGATGACACTGTTGTTATTTGTGTATCGGCGGATCTTCCCTTCGCAGCAGGCCGCTTTTGTGGTGCTGAAGGCATTGAAAACGTATTAACAGGCTCTACTTTCCGCTCTACTTTTGGTAAGGATTACGGCGTTGAGTTTTCAACCGGCCCACTAACAGGGGTACTTTCTCGCAGTGTTGTGGTTATCAATAAAACAGGAGAAGTAGCCTATACTCAGCAAGTAGCAGAAACCGCTGACGAACCGGATTATGATGCTGCGTTAGCTGCGCTTTAATCAGCCTTTACCGTTTAAATAAAAAACCGGCCCCTGCGCCGGTTTTTTTGTAGTAAACTGAGTACCTGCCCCAAGGGCTGGAGTACAACACCGCATTTTCCGCTATCGGCAACACGCGCTTCTAACTGTTTACTTATCCGTTAACTAAACCTATTGATACTGAATGTAACTTTGCGCCGCATATGTAAAGACGCATTTACATAACCATTGCTTGTCTCACTTAATGAAATCCTATTAAATACTGCTTTAGTGTTACACAAGCACATACTCACCCTTTTAGAGGGATTTTTTTGCTTTTTTTATAAATAAAATGGAATAATTTATGTCGTCTTCATTTTCACCAAGAATACTTCTACTTTCTGCGTTCTTATCCTCTTCATTGCTTTCAGGTTGCAGTGCAATCAGTAAGCTTGACTATGAAACAGGCGTAAATGTAACTGATGCGCAAATAGAAACGTTCAATAATGAGTCACCGCAGAAACTCGATGTTATTCGCCAGTTAGGTGAGCCCAGCAAAAAAGAAAACTATGGCAATGTTGAGGTTTGGCGCTATCACTATGTACTGATCCCGGCTCTGCCCACGCAAAAAAATATTAATCAGGACACGGTGTTTGAATGGGACGAAAACGAAAAGCTGATTAAGGTGTACCATACCGCCAGCTCCTCTTCCATTCTCTAATCTGTAATTTATGAGGTGACGGGCGAAGTTTATCAACTATCACGTTTGATGATTGATAGCGCCCTTACTTCTCAGCCCTCCCCGGCATACTACACCGGCAGACATAAAGAAACCCACAGCGAATACCGTGGGTTTTATGTTTTAACTTTGTACATCTCACCCAACTAATTTCTCGCGCTTCATACACATAACTACCTTGCCAGTGCGCAACCGGTAGGCCGTACCAAGACTGAATGGGGATAAAAACCGGCGGATAGATTTACCAATTCCACCCACGCATGTTATATTATAACATAATCAAAAGGCAGGGTTGAACACCACTATGAAAAATCAATCGCTATTGCCAGTCACCGTGTTGTCTGGCTTTTTAGGTGCAGGTAAAACCACCGTTCTAAATCATATACTGACTAATCGAGATGGGCTTAAAGTAGCCGTCATTGTCAACGATATGAGTGAAATCAACATTGATGCGGCGACGGTTAAAAATGAAGTTAGCCTTAATCGCGCAGAGGAAAAGCTGGTAGAAATGAGCAACGGCTGTATTTGCTGCACATTAAGAGAAGACTTGCTGGAAGAAATAACTCGCCTAGCAAAAGAAGGCAAATACGATTATCTGGTAATCGAATCCACCGGTATTTCTGAACCTCTCCCCGTTGCCGAAACCTTTACCTTTGCTGATGAAAATGGCGTAAGCCTTTCAGATGTAGCCACACTGGATACCCTGGTAACCGTTGTGGATGCCCTGAATTTTTTAACCGATTATGACAAGGCTGAATCACTACAAGAGGTGGGGGAAAGTCTTGGTGACGAAGACGAAAGAAGTGTGGCAGATCTGCTGGTAGAGCAAGTAGAATTTGCAGATGTGATACTGATAAGCAAAGTGGATCTGGTCTCTGAAAACGAACTGGAACGGCTAAAAAGCATTCTTCAAACGTTAAATACCGAGGCAGTGCAGATCCCGATTGAAAATGGAAATGTTCCTTTAAAAGAGGTACTTGCCACCGGAAAATTCAATTTTGAGAAAGCCCAGCAGGCACCGGGTTGGCTTAAGGAAATTCGAGGCGAACATGTCCCGGAAACCGAAGAGTTTGGCATCAGCAGCTTTGTTTTTAAAGCAAGACGCCCCTTTCACCCGCAAAAATTCTATGACTTCATCCATAGTAAAGACATCGCGGGAAAACTCATTCGCTCCAAAGGCTTTTTTTGGTTAGCCACAAGACCGCATATCGCTGGAAGCTGGAGTCAAGCAGGGGGAATGGCAAGGTATGGAGCAGCTGGGTTGTTTTGGAAAGCTGTACCAAAAGAACAATGGCCAGAAGATCCGGATTATTTGGCTTCCATCAAGGAACAGTGGGTAGAACCTTTTGGTGATATGCGTCAAGAGCTCGTGTTTATTGGCCAAGGATTAAACAAAGAAGACATCATAGAGCGGTTAAATCGGTGCTTGTTAAGTGAAGAAGAAGTTCTTCAAGGTAGGCAAGCCTGGACAGCCTATCCCGATCCCTTCCCATTTTGGGGGCATTAATATGCAGCTCGCAGAAAAACATCATACCTGCTCTTGGCTCACAGGCGATACCCCTTTGGTGTTAAGTGATATTTTCTCACCGGCCACCAGTGTTACGATATGGCAGCGCGGCCCTTCCCCCGCTGTAAATCATTATTTTTTGCAGGCATTTGAGGCCTTAGGACTTGGCATAAATGGCGTTTTCTCCATGGACACCTTAATGGAAGAAATGCATCACAGATTGCCTGAATTTGAAGGTAAGCAAGATGCGGTGGACGATATATATTTGCTCTGTGACATGCTCACTTGCCTTTTTAATTGCGACAGTATTGGCTTGCGGCTGGCCCCCCTAACACAAGCGATGTGCCCGCGGTTTCATAGGGACAATATCCCCGTTCGTCTGGTGAACACCTACCTGGGCCCAGGCACCGAGTGGCTGCCCAAGGAGTCCATACAAGATCGCTCACTAAAGGGTAATCATACTCCTCTAAACAAAGCCCCCTTCGATGTGGGGTATGATAAAGACCATATTCAGCAAATGCAGGCTTTTGATGTGGGGCTGTTAAAAGGCCAAGCTTGGCCAGAACAGGAACACATGGCGGCTTGGCATCGCTCATGCCAGTTAGAGAAAGGTCACAAGCGGGTATTGTTAACCCTCGACCCTATGTAGGCCAAGCTTAGGCATAGGTAATGGCCACGGTTGGGGACGTCCTAGGGAACACAAAAACCTTTGCGGCAACCCAATATTGTGGCAGGTTGGTTCATAAAACAAAATGAAGACAGAAAAGCCCGTAGGCCCCCTAATCATAGACTTTTACTGTATTTTTACCGTCGGATTTTGCTTGGTATAAAGCCTTATCGGCACATTCATAT
>NZ_JBAHZB010000123.1:0-2180 GCF_036697315.1 Alteromonas sp. 14N.309.X.WAT.G.H12 | reverse complement strand
ATAAAGCATCGAATTTGAGACCGCATTTATCAGAGCTCACAATGCCAAAACTCGCGCTCACAGAATAACCTAAGTTTTTCTGCCGACACTTGGAGACAATTTCATGTCGGCAATCTTCGGCAAGTTTCAACGCCAATGGCGCGTTACAACTTAGTAGTAATATGCCAAACTCCTCGCCACCTAAACGACCAAATAAATCGTTTTCTCGAAGTACACCCCTTACCGCATCAACGCATAAAATCAGTGCATCATCTCCTGAGGAGTGGCCAAATTGATCGTTGATGAGCTTAAAGTTATCTAAATCGAACATGACAAAACTCACCACCTTATTTTCGAGCTTCGCGCGCTCGATAATCTGATTTGCTGCCGATGTAAAATAACGTCGATTGGCAATACCCGTTAATCCATCGGTTCTGGCAACTTTCTGCAGCACCCTATAGTTAACACGCTTAGCATATAGCCATGCTCCCATAAAACACACGACGAGAAACAACAAAAAGATAACTAAAGTTCTGTTATTTGCCGACTGTTCAGCCAGTAAAGCTTGAGTTTTTAATAGTGAGTTTTCTTTATCCAGCAATGAGATTTGCAGCGATTTGTCGTTCAGTTCTTGTTTTGCTTTTTGAATCGACAATATCTTTGCATGTTCGCGATTCATATTACGCGACTTAGCTTGAAAATAATTTTCAAAGTGAAGTAAGGCATCATCATACTGGCCTTGCTCTTTAGCAATTTCGTACAAAATTTTATGGGCTTCAACAATTGACACCGAGATGGTATCGGGCGGCGATTCTTTGATGATTTTATTGGCATAGTACTGCGCCAATTCGTTATTTCCTTGCAGCACACTAAGACGACTCTTCAATTCGTAGAATTCATGAGCGACCGGTTTATAAACCAGACTTTCACTTTTCGCTAAATAGCGGTTTACCACTGCCATCGCTTGGTCATATTCTTCTGAATAGAGATAAAAACGCGCAAGCATTCCCTGTATTGCTATCTGGATGAGGGGTTCTTCCAAGTCTTTACAAACCCTGTTCCCTTCCTCGAACATCTCTTCTGTAATTTCATAGGTAGAGGATTCAAGAAGCGAGCTATAGTACTGCAAATAAGCGTTACATCTAAACCTAAGACCATAAGGTTTATTCAGCAACGGCTTAATATATTGCGCATTCAAATCGTTTTCATCCGCTTGCAAATAGAAATTAATGATCCCTAAATGCACGCTTTCTTGCGCATCAAGACTTTCGAGTTTGTTGACGTTAGGTAAAATTTCTTCGAGCAAATCGAAGGCTCTTTCCCACTGCTGCAACCCACCACTTAACGCTAGTAAAAATGATTTAGCCGTCATGGACATATCAACAGACGATGCATTGACAGCTAAAACTTCTAGTTCAGCAACCGCAGTTTCAAAATCGTTATTAATGTACTTGGAGTAGGCGTGTAAATAATCATATTTGTCGCGCTGAGCGTTGGTTAATGCGTCACGATTTAACGTGCTTAGCAATTTAGATGATTCGGCGGGATCCGCACTACGTAAACTGTAAGCGACCTCAAGTGTTTCATTCGTGTTGGCGTTAACTGCAGGTGCTAGCAGCACAGCCATTAGCAGTATTATTATTCCCGCACCTAGCGCTCCATTATTCCTATTCCATTTACACGTAAACAAATTTAACGCCCCGAATAACGATAGCCAGATGATATTAGAGTAGCTATTTACATTTAGACCAGAAGAGACAAAAAAGCCGGTAGACCCCATAAAGCGCTATGGTTGCAGCCTCATCGACTACGCGGTATCAAAATGAAAAACGCATATGTGTATGTACATTTTAGTTGCTTTTGCCGCAAGCGCCAATTTGCAAACTACACCGTTAAAATGTAACCACATTGCCGTGAACGTCGCACCTGAACGTCACAACAAAAATGCGCGCGTGATAGCGCGCTTCACCCGTAGCGGTGATTGATGATCAGATAAAACCGAAAGGCTTTACCAGATTGAATCGAGGAAATCGAAACCAGTTGGAACATACACATTCAAATTGTGTTGTTAACTTTTCAATTATCTAAGCTGCCTGTGCGGCAGTGAACTATTTTTATCGATTACTAGGGAAACTGCGAATAAGTCCTGCAATTTAGGTCTTGATCGAGACGTTGCATTACCCGTCTAAAAATTGAGCGCT
>NZ_JBAHZB010000122.1:0-9756 GCF_036697315.1 Alteromonas sp. 14N.309.X.WAT.G.H12 | reverse complement strand
GTCAGTTTAGCGTTGATAAATCGGCACCGGTAACCCCGCCTGCCAGTGCAGAAAAAAGCACGGAGAACAACGCCGGCGATAGCCGTGGCGATGATGAAATTTCAGATGATGAATTTGAAGCCTTGTTAGATGAGCTTCATGGTAAAGGCCAGGGACCAAGTGTAGCGGGCAAGGTGGAAGTGGATAAAAAGGCGACAGAAGCGGTTAACGCGGCTAAAGCCAAACAATCTCAAGAGCAACAAGGGGTTGCCAAACCCAGTCCCAAAGCATCGCCTTCAACACCACCTCAAAAGGCTAAAGCCCCCTCAGCGTCGGCGAAAGCGAGCGCTAAAAAAGACGATAAAAAATCCAGTCCTTCTGCACCCGCGGCAGAAACCACAGTACGGGTTGATACCAAACGCCTTGATCAAATTATGAATATGGTGGGCGAGCTGGTACTGGTACGTAATCGGCTATTGAGTTTAGGCATAAATTCTAATGATGAAGATATGTCAAAAGCCATCGCCAATTTAGATGTGGTAACCGGGGATCTGCAAGGCGCGGTAATGAAAACCCGTATGCAGCCGATTAAGAAAGTGTTTGGCCGTTTTCCCCGCGTGGTACGTGATCTAGCCCGAAGCCTGAAAAAAGAGATTACTCTGGAGCTGGAAGGTGAAGAAACAGATTTAGATAAAAATCTGGTGGAAGCACTGGCCGACCCCTTGGTGCATTTGGTACGAAATTCAGTGGATCATGGCATTGAAATGCCTGATGAGCGCGCCAAGGCCGGCAAACCTCGCATGGGCACGGTAAAACTGGCCGCATCCCAGGAAGGCGATCATATTCTGCTGACCATCGAAGATGATGGTAAGGGGATGGATCCGGCAAAATTAAAGGACATTGCCATAAGCCGAGGCGTGCTAGATGCAGATGCTGCTGCACGTATGTCGGATGTGGAAGCCTTTAATCTGATCTTTGCGCCGGGCTTCTCGACAAAAACTGAAATTAGTGACATTTCCGGTCGTGGTGTGGGTATGGACGTGGTGAAAACCAAAATTACCCAACTAAATGGTACCGTTAATATTGATTCCCAATTAGGGAAAGGGACGCGACTGGAAATAAAAGTTCCCCTTACCTTAGCCATATTGCCCACGTTGATGATCATTGTGGGGAAACAAACTTTCGCACTGCCTTTAGGGGCTGTGAATGAAATTATCAATATGGATATTAAGAAGACCAATACGGTAGATGGTCAGTTAACCATGATTGTACGCTCCAAAGCCATCCCACTGTTCTTCCTTGGCGAATGGTTAATTCGTGGCCCGAAAAATATCGAACGGGAAAAAGGCCATGTGGTTGTTGTGCAAATAGGCACCCAGCAAGTGGGCTTCGTGGTTGATGCGTTGATTGGTCAAGAAGAAGTGGTCATTAAACCCCTTGATGTGTTGTTGCAAGGTACCCCTGGTATGGCGGGGGCCACCATTACATCTGATGGTGGTATTGCACTGATTCTTGATGTACCGAGTCTGTTGAAGCATTACGCAAGAAAATCTTAACAGCTTGTAAAAGGACGATAATTAGATGGCTTTTAAAGTCCTTATAGTGGACGATTCTACGTTTTATCGGCGACGTTTGCGTGAAATCCTTGAAGAGGACAGAGAGCTTACCGTTGTCGGTGAAGCAAAAAATGGCGAGGAGGCATTGGCAAAGCTGATGTCTTTATCGCCGGATGTGGTGACCATGGATGTGGAAATGCCTGTGATGGATGGCATTTCGGCCGTGAAGGCGATTATGCAAAGACGGCCCGTGCCGATTTTAATGTTCTCGTCCTTAACCCATGCGGGTGCACAAGCCACCCTTGATGCCCTAGAGGCCGGCGCGCTGGATTTTTTGCCGAAAAAATTCGAAGAGATTTCCCGTGAGCGTAAAGATGCTGTTGGCTTGTTAAGAACCAAGGTGAGGTTACTTGCCCGTCGTGGTGTCGGCTTTGGCAGAGCGGCGTTATCCCGCACACCATCCATGATTCGAAGCAGCACCCCCTTATCTGAAAAAGCGCCGAAGACTCCCTTCTTTCGCAGTTCAGGTTTGCTCACTGGCCGTTCTGATGCCGCGATCCAGCCCAGAGTTACCTCGGTAAAACCTTCAGGAAAACACTACAAGTGCTTGGCGATAGGGGCATCTACTGGCGGCCCGGTGGCCTTACAAAAACTGTTATCCGGATTACCGGCTGATTTTCCGTATCCGATTTTGTTGGTGCAACATATGCCCGGCACCTTTACCAATGCCTTTGCTCAACGATTACATAATAATTGTGCCATTACGGTGAAAGAGGCGGCGCACGGGGATGTATTAATGCCCGGTTGTGCCTATTTAGCCCCGGGCGGAAAACAAATGATCGTGGAAGCCGGTAAAGTCCCCAAAATTGTTATCCGCGATGCCCTTGACGATGAGGTTGCCACCTTTAAACCCAGTGTGGATATTACTTTTTCCAGTTTAAAACAGGTTTTTCATGGTGACGTGTTAGGGGTTATTTTAACCGGAATGGGCGCGGATGGCCGGGAAGGGTGTCAGCAATTGTATGATGACGGCGCTAAGATTTGGGCTCAGGATCAGGCTTCTTGTGTGGTGTACGGCATGCCACAAGCGGTGGCGAAAGCCAATATTGCAGATAAGAGCATTGATATCGAGCATATGGCGTCGTGTATTTTGAGCGAAATGGTCAGCTGACCTTTTTCCCGTTGTTGGAGCTCGGTGTTGAAAATTTGGACGATTGCAAATCAAAAAGGAGGTGTAGGGAAAACCACCACAACGGTTACGTTGGGAGGGATCCTTGCTGAACAGGGCAATCGGGTTTTGCTTATTGATACCGACCCCCATGCTTCGTTAAGTTACTATTTTGGTACAGATGCCGAAGAACTGAACGCATCGGTGTATGATATTTTCATGCATGATGGCACTATCAGCGCTGACGACGTGCTTGATTGTCTTTGCCCGACAAAGCTCGATAGTTTATTTGTTTTGCCGGCCTCAATGGCATTAGCCACTTTAGATCGGCAAATGGGAATGCAAAATGGCATGGGGTTAATTTTAAAAAAAGCCCTGGCTACCATAGCGCATGAATTTGATTATGTGTTGGTGGATTGTCCGCCAGTACTTGGCGTGTTAATGGTAAATGCCCTGGCTGCTTGTGAAAAAGTGATAGTGCCTGTGCAAACGGAGTTTCTCGCCTTAAAAGGACTTGATCGTATGATCCATACGCTGGAAATTATGGGGCGTTCGTTGCGAAAAAATTTCAATACTGTCATTGTGCCTACCATGTTTGATCGCAGAACAAAGGCAGCGATTCAGTCTCATCATAAATTAGTGACTGATTATGGCAGTAAAGTTTGGAAGGGAATCATTCCAGTCGATACGCGTTTTAGAGATGCTAGCCAGGTGCAATCTCCCGCGTCGGTGGTTTTCCCTAAGGCAAGAGGCGTTTACGCTTACGGTAAACTTCTGCAAGAACTGGAGCGACACTAATATCATGAAAAAAAGTACGCCCTTTGCCCGGGAAGACGTGATGCAGGCGTATTTAGACAGTTTGCTTCAAGAGCCCGATGATCCGGCAGAAGTGACTGCGAATACAGCGCGTTTACTTGAGCAGGCGGCCGCGCTGGTCACCGAGACAGGGGTGGAGGCACCTCGTGATACGCCAAATACGGTCTCGGCGGTGATTGATGAAGAGGTAGAAGACACAAAGATTGTACCGGTAGACGAAGGGCTGGAAGAAAGTGCGGCGGCACCGTTGCCAGCGATGACACCGGTGAAAGAACAGTTGGACGAACATTTTCAAGCCCTGTTTTTTCAGGTAGCAGGTTTAACGCTGGCGGTACCGCTTATTACCCTAGGTGGTATCCATCGATTGGACACAATCAGTTCCTTAGTGGGGAAACCGGCCTGGTTCAAAGGGGTCATGTTACATAGAGAAGAAAAAATTAGCGTAGTGGATACTGCTATGTGGGTTATGCCAGAAAAATACGATCAAAACCTCGCAGAAACGCTAAACTATCAGTATCTTATTATGCTTGGAGACAGTTTGTGGGGCTTAGCCAGTGACAAACTGATCAACACCGTCACATTGACCAAGGATGAAGTGAAATGGCGCAAGTCAGGAGGCAAACGTCCATGGTTAGCGGGTATGGTAAAAGAAAGAATGTGTGCGTTGGTCGACGTATATCAATTAATTACAATGCTAAACAATGGCTTAGGTAGTAATGAGCAAACACCTTAGCTGTGGGAGCCAGGTTCATGAGTGAGAAGAGCACAACAAATAATACACCGGATAACGATGAGGTGCTGCAATGGGTAACGTACCGATTAGGCGATGAAACCTACGGTATAAACGTGATGCAGGTTCAAGAAGTTTTACGCTATACAGAAATCGCACCTGTACCAGGTGCCCCTGACTATGTGCTCGGGATCATTAATCTGCGCGGTAATGTGGTGACCGTCATCGACACCCGCGCCCGATTTGGTTTGGCGAGTACGGACGTAACGGACAATACCCGTATCGTTATCATCGAATCAGATGAGCAGGTGGTGGGTATTTTGGTCGACAGTGTCGCTGAAGTGGTTTATCTGAAGTCATCGGAAATAGACAGCGCGCCGAATGTGGGTACCGAAGAAAGCGCGAAATTTATTCAGGGTGTAAGCAACCGTGATGGTGAGTTACTGATCCTCGTGGATTTAAACAAGTTACTCAGTGATGAAGAATGGGACGAACTGAGTAGCTTATAAATATTCACTTCGTTGAGTGCCTTAGGTTCGGTCAATGTTCATGGCCGAACCTGCCGGTTTTAATAAAAGGCGCCGTGGCATTGCCATCTTATTTGTTTTTGTAGGAGTTATGTCGCTAATATGGAAGTCTCCGCTTTCTCTCTTCTTGCCATTGCCACGGGCCTGTTAGCGGTTATTGCGGTGCTGTGGCTGTATTGGTATTTTCAAATTCGCCTTAAAACTCTACAGCAACATTTACAATATCAAACGGATCAAGCCATTTTACTCGCTGAAGAAGTGAGAACATTGGAAAATCAAATAACGGAAATGCAAACCCGTTCTATGGTGCAAGGAAAGCACATGCAGGATCTCAGTCAGCAATTTACCCAACTGGAAAATCAACTTCGGGAAGTCAAAACCCAAGATCCTTCGATGCGTTTATATACCAGGGCGGCAGAACTGGTGAAATCCGGGGCGGATATCGATGAGGTGATGCAAGCCTGCGATCTACCCAGAGCCGAAGCCGAATTGCTGTATAGTATGCATGGCACCAAATAGTCTCACATCTGGCATCATTTCATAAAAAAAACGGTAAGACGTTTAGACGTCCAGACGTGAAGATGTTGACATCCGCATATAATCGGCCACAATAATAACATTCACATTTACTGTTGGAGCCGTCATGCCTATATGTATTCCTGAACAACTTCCTGCACAGCATGTTTTATCTGGCGAAAATATTTTCACCATGGACAGCAATCGTGCGGCTACTCAGGATATTCGGCCTATGGAAGTGGGGATCCTCAACCTGATGCCCAATAAGATCGAAACCGAGGTACAGCTTTTACGTCTATTATCTAATACGCCGTTGCAGATAAATGTAAACCTTATCCGAGTTGATAAATTAGCGCCCAAGCATACGCCTCAAGCCCATATGGATGCCTTTTATCATGATTTTTCCACCATAGCGGAAAAAAAATATGATGGCTTAATCGTCACTGGGGCACCGTTGGCGCATTTGTCCTATGATGAGGTAAAATACTGGGATAAAATGGTAGAGATTTTAGAATGGTCCCAGCGGAACGTGAACTCTACCTTGTATTTATGCTGGGCCGCCCACGCCGCGATGTTTCATTTCCATGGCATACAACGTAAGCTGCGCACCCGTAAACTTTCCGGTGTGTACAAACATAAAGTACTCGACCCATACAACGAGCTGCTTCGGGGTTTTGATCCGGAGTTTTATGCGCCCCATTCAAGGTATGGTTATATCGACAGTGACGTTTATAACAGCATAGACGGGCTGCACGTGATCACAGAATCCCCCGAGGCCGGTGCCTATACCGTGGCGTCTAACGACAAGCGCATGGTGTTTGTGACAGGGCACCCAGAGTACGACCCGGAAACATTGCAGGATGAATACAAACGGGATTTGAGCGCAGGACAAGATGCCATTGTGCCGGTAAATTACTTTACCGATGATGATCCTGCAAAGCCCCCTTTAGTACGTTGGCGTTCTCATGGTAGTTTACTGTTCAATAACTGGTTGAACTACTATGTTTATCAGACCACACCGTATGATTTAAGTCAGCTGTCTGAAAAATCACAGCCTAAGAGGTAATACGTGACATCAACTACTCAACAAACCCTGCTGGATATCGCAGCAAAGCGCATTCTTATATTGGATGGCGCGATGGGAACAGAAATCCAGAATCACAAACTGGAAGAAGCCGACTACCGGGGTGAGCCGTTTGCTGATTGGCATTGTGATGTCAAAGGCAATAATGACCTTTTGGTTCTCACCCAGCCCGAACTTATTTATAACATCCACTGTGATTATCTGGCCGCCGGTGCGGATATTATCGAAACCAATACGTTTAATGCCACCACCATCGCCATGGCCGATTACGACATGGAAAGCCAGTCTAAAGAAATTAATTTAGCGGCCGCACGATTGGCCAGAAAGGCGTGTGATGAATTTACCGCTAAAACACCGGATAAACCCCGGTTTGTGGCCGGCGTACTTGGGCCAACTAACCGTACCGCTTCTATTTCACCGGATGTGAATGATCCGGCCAAACGGAATGTCACCTTTGATGAATTAGTGGAAGCCTACATGGAATCTACCGAGGCATTACTCGCCGGGGGCGCGGATATCATTCTTATTGAAACCATCTTCGATACGTTAAATGCAAAGGCGGCGATTTTCGCTGTTGAGACGGTGTTCGACAATATGGGCTCTCGTGTGCCGGTGATGATATCCGGCACAATTACTGATGCCTCGGGCCGAACCTTATCAGGGCAAACGGCCGAAGCCTTTTATTACTCAATGCGTCATGCATCACCGATGTCGGTTGGGCTAAACTGTGCATTGGGGCCAGATTTACTACGTCAGTATGTGGATGAAGTCAGTAACGTGGCCGAATGCCTTGTTTCGGCTCACCCTAACGCTGGCTTGCCCAATGAGTTTGGCGAGTACGATATGGGCGCAGAAGAAATGTCTACGCACATAAAGGAATGGGCGGAAGCGGGCCTGGTGAATATCGTGGGAGGTTGCTGCGGTAGTACACCTGAACATATCCGTACCCTGGCTGAATCGGTAGCAGGGTTAAAACCCCGTACGATCCGGGAAAAAGATGTAAAAATGCGCCTTTCAGGCCTGGAACCGTTCGTTCACTAGGGGGTTATCGTGACTACAGGAATTTCTTCATTTATTAATATCGGAGAACGTACCAACGTTACCGGTTCTGCCATGTTCAAGCGTTTAATTTTAAACGCTGAATACGAAAAAGCCTTGGATGTTGCCCGACAGCAGGTGGAAAATGGGGCGCAAGTGATTGATATCAACATGGATGAAGCCATGTTGGATTCGGTTGAGGCCATGCGTACTTTTCTCAACCTTATCGCATCAGAGCCAGACATCAGCCGTGTGCCCATTATGATCGACTCCTCTAAGTGGGAAGTGATAGAGGCAGGACTCAAGTGCGTTCAAGGCAAGTCCATTGTTAATTCAATCAGTTTGAAAGAAGGTGAAGAACAGTTTCTTTATCATGCCAAGCTGATTAAACGCTATGGTGCGGCAACAGTGGTGATGGCCTTTGATGAAAAAGGGCAAGCCGATACCAAAGAGCGTAAAATTGAAATTTGTCAGCGTAGCTACAAGATCCTCACTGAAAAAATCGGTTTTCCTCCTGAAGATATTATTTTTGACCCCAACATTTTTGCTGTGGCAACGGGCATAGAAGAACACAATAACTATGCGGTGGACTTTATTGAAGCCACCAAAGTGATTCGAGAAACTTGTCCCCATGCACATATCAGTGGGGGGTTATCCAATATTTCGTTTTCCTTTAGAGGGAATAATCGGGTGCGGGAAGCCATGCACTCGGTATTTCTTTACTATGCCATTCGTGCCGGAATGGATATGGGGATCGTCAATGCCGGTCAGTTAGAGGTGTATGACGAAATCCCCGAAGAATTACGAATTGCCGTGGAAGATGTGATCCTTAATCGCAACGATGAGGCCACCGAACGTCTGTTGGAATTAGCGCCTAAATATCAAGGTGACGGTAAGGCCGCTGCCGTTGAAGATCTCAGTTGGCGTGAGCAATCGGTAACCAAACGTTTGGAGCATGCCCTTGTAAAAGGGATCACCGATTACATTATCGAAGATACCGAAGAAGCCAGACTAGAAGCCGAACGTCCGCTACATGTTATTGAAGGGCCGTTAATGGACGGTATGAACGTAGTGGGTGATTTGTTCGGTGAAGGTAAAATGTTTCTGCCTCAGGTGGTGAAATCTGCCCGGGTAATGAAAAAAGCCGTGAGTTATTTGCAACCCTTTATTGAAGCGGAAAAATCCGGCGCTTCCCGTAGTAATGGCAAAATACTCATGGCGACGGTAAAAGGTGACGTACACGACATTGGTAAAAATATCGTGGGCGTGGTTTTGCAGTGTAATAATTTTGAAGTCATTGATTTAGGGGTCATGGTGCCTTGTGCCACCATTCTACAAGTTGCCAAAGATGAAAATGTGGACATGATTGGTTTGTCTGGCCTCATCACACCGTCATTGGATGAAATGGTGCATGTTGCCAAAGAGATGGAGCGTCTTGGCTTGGATTTACCCTTGCTGATTGGCGGTGCAACCACCTCTAAAGCTCATACGGCGGTAAAAATTGAAAGAAATTATCATGCCCCCGTGGCGTATGTACCAAATGCCAGTCGCGCGGTGGGGGTTTGTCAAAAGCTCATCAGCAAAGAAGGCCGTGAAAAATACGCCAAAGAGTTGACCGCAGAATATGAAAAAGTGCGTGCCCAACACGCGCGTAAACAACCAAGAAGTCGTCCGGTTACCCTTGAGCAAGCCAGAGCCAATGGGTTTACACCTGATTTCACCACGCCACCGGTGAAACCGAAAAAGCTGGGTGTCACTCCCATCTCGGCAGATTTGTCCTTGTTACGTAAATATATCGATTGGACGCCCTTTTTCCTCACCTGGTCGTTGGCGGGTAAATATCCCCGTATTCTCACTGACGAAGTGGTGGGTGAACAAGCAAAAGAGTTATTTGACGATGCTAACACCATGCTTGATCAAATTATCAAAAACGGCGAGTTAGAGGCGAAAGGGGTTATTGGGCTGTTCCCGGCTAACCGTGACGGTGACGACATTGAAATTTATACCGATGAAAGTCGCACCGCCCTTGCGGGAGTATCACATCATTTGCGTCAGCAAACCTTAAAAGACAAATTTGCTAACTATTGCCTGGCTGATTTCGTTGCTGAAAAAGGCAGTGGTATTGATGATTATATCGGTGCTTTTGCGGTGACTGCGGGCATTGGTGAAGATGAACTTGCCATGTCCTATAAGGATAAGGGCGACGATTACAATGCCATTATGGTAAAGGCCGTGGCTGACCGTTTGGCCGAAGCGTTTGCCGAATACCTCCATGAACAGGTACGTAAGGTGTACTGGGGCTTTGCCCCGGATGAAAACTTCGACAATGACGCTCTTATCCG
>NZ_JBAHZB010000121.1:0-9836 GCF_036697315.1 Alteromonas sp. 14N.309.X.WAT.G.H12 | reverse complement strand
GTATTGATTTGTTTTACACCCCCAGTCAAATTGTGGATGGCCGTGATGGTAAGAGGCCCGAAATTGGGCAACGTTTGAGGATAGGTGGCATGGTTGTCCCCGGTAGTGTGCAGCGGGACAAAGACAGTTTAGAAGTGAGTTTTGATCTCGTTGATACAGGGCCGGTTGTAACGGTTAAGTATGCGGGGATCCTGCCGGACCTCTTTCGCGAAGGGCAGGGGATTGTGGCAACGGGTACCCTTGTTGATAATCGTTTAATCAAAGCCCAAGAAGTGTTGGCGAAACATGATGAAGAATATATGCCGCCTGAATTGGCAGAACAAATGAAGGGGATTCAACACGTGAAACCAGACAATATTGGGGGCGGCAATGATTCCTGAATTAGGTAATATCGCCCTTACGCTTGCGCTGGTCAGCGCTATTTTATTGGCCGTTTACCCCATGTGGGGCGCACAAACCCAACACACTTTGTTAATTGGCACGGCGAAACCCCTTGCAACGGGGATGTTTGTATTTACCTTGTTGGCCTTTCTGGCGTTGGTGTATGCCTTTGTAACCGATGATTTTAGTGTGGCTTACGTGGCCCAGCATTCAAACAGTCAGCTTCCTGATTACTACAAAGTGACTGCGGTATGGGGGGGACACGAAGGGTCTTTCTTGTTGTGGGTGCTGATGTTGTCAATATGGACGTTGGCCGTTGCCATATTTAGCCGTGGGATCCCCGATGCCATGGTAGCCCGAGTACTCTCGGTGTTAGGGGCCGTGGGCGTTGGCTTTTATTTATTTATGTTACTTACATCCAATCCCTTCGACAGCATGTTGCCCTTTTTTCCTGTGGATGGTCGGGATTTAAATCCGCTGTTGCAAGATTTTGGCATGATCATTCACCCTCCCATGTTGTATATGGGGTACGTGGGCTTTTCGGTGGCTTTTGCGTTTGCTATTTCGGCCTTGATTTCCGGTCAGTTAGATTCAACTTGGGCGCGTTGGTCGCGACCTTGGGTTATTGCCGCTTGGTGCTTTTTGACCGTGGGGCTCGCGTTGGGGAGCTGGTGGGCCTATTACGAACTTGGTTGGGGAGGCTGGTGGTTTTGGGATCCTGTGGAAAACGCAGCTTTAATGCCTTGGTTGGTAGGAACGGCGCTGATGCATTCTCTGGCCGTAACTGAAAAGCGCAAGGTATTTAAATCCTGGACAGTATTACTGGCCATCGCGGCTTTTTCATTAAGTTTATTGGGTACCTTTCTTGTTCGCTCTGGCGTGATCGTATCGGTACATTCTTTTGCCAGTGATCCATCTCGGGGGCTATTCATTCTTGGTATTTTAGTGGTGTTATCGGGCTCCGGCTTATTGCTGTATGCCTTACGGGCTTCTCAATTGCGTTCCCCCGGACGTTATAGCCCGGTTTCCCGAGAAGTACTGTTAATGGGTAATAACGTCTTTTTGTGTGCGGCAACCATCGTGGTCTTTTTAGGCACCTTGTTACCTTTGGTGCATAAAGAACTTGGATTAGGTTCTATTTCAATCGGTGCACCGTTTTTCGATCAGATGTTTACCTACCTCATTGTGCCTTTTGTGTTTTGTCTTGGATTAGGGCCATTAACTCGATGGAAGCAACAGTCGGTAAAGGTGCTACAAAAACAAACCTTGATTGCTCTGGGTTTAAGCATAAGTGCCGGTATTCTCATTAATTCTACCTATGATGCACCAACCTATATGGGCGCTTTGGGATTAATCTTATCGGCTTGGATCCTTATCAATTCGGTGCAAGAAGTGATGCAGCGTACCCAGGCCATGTCCCCAGCCCCCTTTTTCCATAAGCTGAGGCAGCTTACTGCCAGTCATTGGGGCATGGTATTGGGGCATTTAGGATTTGCGGTTACCCTCATTGGGATCACCTTGGTGTCTAATTATGCCTTGGAACGGGATATCCGCATGGCACCCTCAGAAACCGCCACACTGGGTAGCTATACCTTTCATTTTACTCAGCTAAAGCAAAAACAAGGGCCAAATTATACTGCTGATGTGGGCGTGTTTGATGTGTATCAGGGCGATAAAAAACTGGTGCATCTTGAACCGGAAAAACGTTTGTATACGGTACAAAAAATGCCTATGACAGAAGCGGGCATATATTCCTCCTTATTACGCGATCTATTCATTGCCATGGGCGAACCCCTTGATGATGGGGCATGGGCGGTGCGTATTTATATAAAGCCTTTTGTCACCTGGATATGGGCAGGGGCAGTGATCATGGCAATAGGTGGCATTTTCTCTATATCTGATCGACGCTACAGAATGGCGAAAATCGCAGCGGTAAAACGGGCTTATAGCGGACAATCTGTAACGACGCCAGGGGAGGTGTCATGAATAAAAAACTGGTCCTCTTTTTAATACCATTAGTATTGTTTGCCTTTTTGGTGGTGTTTCTTTTCCAAGGTTTGTTTTCTGATCCTAGACAGCTTGATTCGCAGGCAGATGGTAAGCCAGTGCCCGCTTTTTCTCTGCCTGATTTGATGGACCCCTCTAAAACCTATGACCAAAACGTATTTAAAGGCGATGTCACCATATTGAACGTATGGGGAGTCTGGTGTGTCACCTGTGCCGTTGAGATGCCTTTTCTTACCCAATTGCGTCAAGAGCAGAATGTACACTTTGTCGGCTTATATTTCGATCAAGATCTCGACCCAGATTTTGGTACTAAAACCTTAAGTCGGGTGCAAGAGGAGGTGACGGATATGCTGAGTCGTTACGGTAATCCGTATCGGTTTAACATTTTTGATGTTTACCGTGATACCTCGTTAGATTTAGGGGTGACCGGTGCCCCAGAACATTTTCTCATTGATAGTAAGGGCGTGATTCGAATGCATCATATTGGAGATATCAATGCCCGCGTTTGGAAATCAAAAATCGCGCCGCTTTATCAGCAATTGCTCGCCGAAAAGGCAACGGCTGAACAACATGAAAAGGGCACGGAAGAATGAAAAAAGTGTTTCTTTTGTTAGTGCTCATGGTGGGTATTTATGATCCCGCATTAGCGGTTGAAGACAATTATAGCTTCGCTGATCCGGCCCAGCGTGTGAAATTTTTGGAATTAACAGCGGTATTGCGCTGTCCTATGTGTCAAAACCAGAATATCGCAGATTCTGATGCCATGATCGCCCACGATATGCGCAGAAAAGTGTATAGCTTACTTAAAGAAGGCAAGAGTAAGGAAGAAGTCATTGCCTACATGAAAGATCGTTATGGTGATTTCGTTTACTATAAGCCGCCAGTGACAATCGCCACGGTTTGGTTGTGGGCACTACCGGTTATCTTTATTGTTTTGATCATGTTTTTTGTGATCTATCGTCGTTCAGCCACCCCCGAACAAGATACTGCCGCAAAACTTGAACAGGCTGAGGCTATGCTAAAACAGGATGATTCATGAGTTGGAGTATTTTCGTTTTTATTGTTGCTGGGCTTATTACGCTGGTCAGCCTGCTTATTGCCGTACCTTGGTTACGTAAGCGAAAAGTAAGCCAGCGCGACAAGTTGTCAAATATAGCGGTTATAAAACAGCGTCTGGAGGAGTTAGAAAGGGAAGCCAATGAAGGCTTAATTAGCGCCGATGATAAACAAAAGGCCGGTGATGAATTGAAACTGGCGCTGGTGGATGAAAGCGTGCCCCATCGTGCAAAGCGGGCCCAAAGTGCGCTTCCTGCTTTAATAGTAGGCGGGGTGTTTGCCTTTGCCACCGGAGGGCTTGTTTATTTTACAGTGAATCATTTAAGCCAAATCAACCAAGCACAGTCGGCGATTGCTGCGTTGCCAGAATTAAGCGAAAAGCTGTCATCGGGGAATGCCAGTGATTTCACTGCCAGTGATGTGTCGGCATTGACCTTTGCCATCCGCCAGCGCTTACGTCAGACCCCCGATGATGCCACAGGATGGATGTTTTTAAGCCGCCTTTGGCTGTCGGTGGGTGAAAATGAACAGGCAATTCAAGCCATTGAAAAAGCGCTCGCTATTCAGCCAAACAACAGCACGGTAAACATTACCTATGCTCAAGTATTAATGGCTTCGAATACTGAAGCCGATTTAATCAAGGCCCAGTCTGTTTTAGCCGGTTTGTTAAGCCAAAATGAGGAAAGTGATAATTTAACGCTAATGATGGCTGTTGTTTCTGCCCGTCTTGGTGATCTAGACAATACACGAACGTATTTTGCAAAAGTGCGTGACAAGCTGCCTGAAGATAACGAAATCCGCTTGGGATTGGAGCAACGAGTAAGTGAATTGGAAACCCAAAGTAGCGTAGCACCAACTACATCGGGTACTATTGCGGCAACTGGGTTTACCATGCAAATTACCCTTGATGAGGCACTGAAAAGCAAAGTGCCGTCACAGGGGTATCTGATTGTTTATGCTCAGGATGCTAACAGCGATAATCGAATGCCGGCTGCGGTGGTTAAAATGCCGTTACAAACATTTCCTGTGACAATTAGGCTCACATCTGAAAATGCTATGTTGCCTTCATATACGTTATCATCGTTGGAGCAAACTAAGTTGGTAGCACGGATATCATCCGACGAAGATGTTATGCCAGCCTCCGGTGATCTGCTTGGTCAATTGATTGTCACTGTAAGCAAAGGTGAGGTGTTGCCGCAAAAAATTGTAATTAATGAGGAAATCATGTGACCTTGTTGTCCAAAAAAATACTATTAAATCTTGTTTTAAGCGTGATGCTTTTAGGCGGCTGTGCGTCGCAAGTTGATGTTCAGCAGGAAGATGAAGTAAATCAGTACGAGGGCGATCCTAAGGATCCCTTTGAATCGGCAAACCGTGTGATGTGGGATTTTAACTGGGAAGTGCTGGATCAATATATCTTGCGGCCGATTACCGTCGCTTATGTAACGGTAATGCCACAGTTTGCTCGTACAGGGTTACTGAATGCCGCGAATAATTTGGAAGAACCTGGAAATATGGTCAATAACCTTTTTCAGGGGAAAGTCGATGATGGTTTAGACAGCATGGCGCGCTTTTTAATTAATACCACAGTAGGCTTGCTCGGTACCATTGATGTGGCAGACAAAATTGGTATTTCTCGCAAACGAGAGAGCTTTGGCGAGGTGCTCGGCGTTTGGGGTTCTGATACCGGGCCATACCTAATGATACCGGCTTACGGTCCCAGTGATCCTCGTTCACTCACCGGTGATGTGGTGGATGGTTTGTATTATCCCATGGCCATTCTTGATGGCCCGACTACGGTGCTCCGATATGCGGTGTCCATTTTAGAAGGTAGGGCGTCATTAATTGATCAGGAATCTCAGTTAGATCAGGCTATTGATGATTATGCCTTCGTTAAAAATGCTTATTTTCAAAACCTCGAATATCGGGTTACTGACGGTGAAAGTGGCAATAAAGCCATTGAGCAGGATGATTTAGATGATTTTGCTGAGTTCGAGTCCATGTTAGATGATATGGAGCCAGAAGATAACAACGAATAATGTTTCCATAGGATAATAAAAAAGGGCCTGTAGAGGCCCTTTTTAGTTGTTATAACCGGTTGGATTGTTAGATTGCCAGTGCCACACATCCTTACACATATCGGTGAGGGTTTTTTCAGCACGCCAATTTAGTTCTTTTGCTGCTAAGGTAGGATCAGCATAACAAGCGGCAACATCGCCACTTCGGCGAGGGGCTATTTTGTAATTCACTTTTTTTCCTGACGCCGCCTCAAAGGCCGCTATCATTTCTAAAACTGAATAGCCTTGACCTGTGCCGAGGTTATAAATATCCAGCCCCCTATTTAAAGACAACCTATCGAGGGCTTTTAGGTGCCCACTGGCAAGATCTTCTACGTGAATATAATCACGAACCCCGGTGCCGTCTTTGGTGTCGTAGTCATTACCAAATACGCTTAATTGCGCCAATTTCCCCGTAGCGACTTGGGAGATATAGGGCATTAGATTATTGGGAATACCATTGGGATCTTCACCAATTTGTCCGGACGGATGTGCGCCCACCGGGTTAAAATAACGTAGCAAGACCACATTCCACTGGGTGTCTGACTGGTACAGATCCGTAAGCATATGTTCCACCATTAACTTAGACATACCATAAGGGTTGGTGGGGTGTCCTGTTGCCATTTTTTCATTCAAAGGCAAGGATACAGGATCGCCATAGACAGTGGCTGAGCTACTAAACACAAGGTTTTTAACGTTATGCTGGCGCATTGACTTACACAGTGACAGGGTGCCATAAACGTTGTTTTCATAGTATTCCAGTGGTTTTTCAACGGATTCACCCACGGCTTTTAATCCAGCAAAATGGATGACAGCGTGAATGGGATATTGACTGAAAATACTGTCCAATACAGACGGGTCACGAATATCACCTTGTATAAATGTCACTGATTTACCGGTGATATTTTCGACCCTACGTAGTGACTCCGCACTGGAATTGACCAAGTTATCAAGCACAACCACAGAAAAATTTTGTTCCAGTAATTGTAAAACCGTATGACTACCAATGTAGCCAGCACCGCCGGTAACCAAAATGGTTTTCATTTTCTCTCCTTAGATAGCACACGAGGTACGTATTTCGCACACAGGGAATATTGTATGGGCTTTATAATAAGAGGATAGAGCAGAAATACAAGGAAAGCCCACAGTAAAGAATGCCAGTTGGCAGATGTTCTGATGATGAAAACGAAGACCGGAACAATGACTAGCAATTTGAGTACATTTAACAAGGTTTTTTCCGGCACCGTTAACATTTTAGCTGCACTGTTAATGATTTGCATACGTTGTGCGAGAGAATAGGATTTTAAAGCCGGGATTTGACGAGTTGAAAAATACAAGGTAGTAGACGCCTTAGTAGTTAAATTATACCGTTATTGAATTAAGGTTTTTAACTATCAGGGCGGCTTAATGCCGCCCTGATATCCCCACAATCTATGTTATGCGGCTTTTTCATCTTCTTGCGGAAGTTTTTCCCAATGTCGGGTGACCAGTGAGAAAACCAACACTAATACGCCAATGATAGCGGCAAATATGGCAATGTTACTAAATAACTCTGACACATTTCCAGACTCATCGGTGCCAAATGCGCCGGCTAAAACCCCTGCGATAACACTGCCAATAGAGTAAGTAAGTACAAATAAACCCATTAATTGTCCAGAGAAGCGGCGGGGCGATAATTTACTTACCGCACTTAGCGCTACAGGGCTTAAGCACAACTCACCTACGGTGTGTAAGAAGTAAGTCGCCACTAACCAATACGGGGCCACTTGCTGCTCCCCTGTGGCCAGCATGGCGGCGAAGAACATAACCACAAAACCGCTTCCCATGATGAGTACGCCGATTGCACACTTGATGCCATAGGATGGATCTAACATGCGTTTACCCAATTGGATCCAAAGCACGGCAAAGAAAGGTGAAAGAACAATGATGAAAATGGAGTTTAATGACTGGAACCAAGCGTAGGGAATTTCAAATGTTCCTAACATGCGGTCGGTATTTTCATTGGCAAACACGTTCAGTGAAGAGCCCGCCTGTTCGAAGCCGGCAAAAAAGCAAGCTGAGGCAACACAGATTAAGAACAAAGCCAGCATACGCTTCTTCTCATTTACCGACAGGTCGCCAAAGAAGAAGATAAAGCCAAAGTAAAGTAAGAAGATTGCAGTAAACAAGTAGGCCACATATTCTGCCACAGCGGCGACATCAATGACCAGAAAACCTGCGCTCATAGCATAGGTAACAACGGCGAGTGCCACTAGAAAAAGCACGATGCCAACCCAGCTGCGCTGAACGCCGGATGGGGTCATATTCACCGTCGGGCGCGCGGAACTTTCCGGCAATTTGTACTGTGTTATACGATATTGGATCAGGCCAATGCCCATACCGATGGCGGCCGCACCAAAGGCCCAGTGATAGCCTTTTTCCACGGCTAACCAGCCACAGATAAAGTTACCGATAATGGAACCGATATTGATCCCCATATAATAAAGGGTATAGCCGCTGTCTCGCCGGGCATCATGTTCAGAATATAACTGACCGACCATTGCGGAGATGTTGGGTTTCAGTAAGCCCGTGCCTAAAACGACTAATATAAGGCCGACAAAGAAGGTCGAGGTGCTGGGAATGGCCAGTACAATGTGACCACTCATAATGATAATACCACCGTACCATACGGCATTTTGTCCGCCAAATAGCCTATCAGCGAGCCAGCCCCCGGAAAGGCCCATGAAGTAAACCGCACCAGTATACAATCCGTAAATAGCGTAGGAGGTTTCTTTATCGAAACCTAAGCCTTCTTCTTGGATAGAAAGCATCATGAATATAACCAAAAGTGCCCGCATGCCGTAATAGCTCATGCGTTCCCACATTTCGGTGAAAAATAGCGTCTGAAGGCCCCCTGGATGGCCAAAGAAACTGGTATCGTTAGATGTTTTTATTGTCACAATATCGTTCCGTTTTAATGATTGTTTTATTTAAAATCAGTACAGCTAGGATTTCAGCTCTAAAAGGCTGAATTAATTGTCGGTTAAAAAATAACTGCACCGTTAGTCGTTATACCGAAGGAAACCACTATACACAATACGACTGGTTGGGCAAAGAGGATGAGACTAGAGGGCTGAAGCATGCTGTCAACCCTCCTTCACTGGCTTATAACTCTTTTATTGTGGCGATCACAATGCGTGCAGTGCCGTAGATAATAAGCAAAATAACACCAAACAGTGTGAGGTTATATGGGATCCTAGGGTAAGCGTTGTCGTCAGGCAGTGTCGGCGTTTCAATGGTCACCAAATGCTGGAGTTTTTGATAAGCTTCCACCCGTGCATTTTCCAATGACACCAGTGATGACGAATAGGCTTGTATGGCCAGTTGCAGCTGAACCTGTAAGTTACTGTACTGAGCCATCAAGTTACTGACGGAGAGGGAGCCATCGTTTTCCTGATTACTAAACGATTCTTTTTGTAGGCTAATTTGCTGTCTTAGCGCGTTAATTTGTCGCTTAGTATTTTGCACTTCTGGTGCCATCGGGGACATCATGGTTTCCAAGCTGTTCAATTCCGCTTGTTTTTGTGCCAAAGTTGCTTGCAATGAAAATGCGATTTGCTGGGATGCCGCACCCTCTGCTGTAGGATCAAGTACGTTGTATTTGGATTGAAACGCTAACAATTCATTTTTTGCCGCTTGCAGTTTTTCTTCTACGATACTGTGCTCGTTTTTGGCGAAAGCCATTTTCGATTTGGCCAGATTATTGTTAATGGCATTAAGAAATTCTTCTGCTTTTTTAACGATCGCCCCGTTGACCTTACGGGCAAATTCCGGGTCAAAACCTCGTACTTTTAAGGTAATAACCGAAGAGGCAGAATCGACGTCCACGGTGACATGATCAAGGTAATATTCGTAAAATTCAATTTGCGAGTGGTGGCTATTAAGACGGCTGAAGAGATCACCCACATCGCTGCTGTAGTGTTCGCTTAATGACAGCGTTTGCTCAAGGTAGCGCATCATATCTTGTGATTGTATATAGCTTTCAATAATTTGACTGTCATTGGCGGACGAGGCGCCAGTGATGGTCCCTGCTAGCAATGTAGAAGGGTCAAAGGTACTGCCACCATCGGTGGATTTAACGATAAGTCTACTTTCACTTTCGTACTGCGGTGCAGCTAAGAAAATGAGATAAAAGGCATAAATGAGCCAAGGAGCTACAATAAAAATCAGCTTATTTTTCTTTAATTTTCCGATAAGGTCTTTAGTATTCATGTGTCCGCTTCTTTGGTGTTCTGTTATTCTGCCATGTAGGCACTAATACCTTCTTCAAGGTCTTCAAAATAGTGCAACTTACCC
>NZ_JBAHZB010000120.1:0-9870 GCF_036697315.1 Alteromonas sp. 14N.309.X.WAT.G.H12 | reverse complement strand
CAGTGAAAGAAGTTCGGTTTCTTCTTCGCTGCGTTCCCCGTCCACACCGGTGATGGTCATCGCCACTTCCAACGCTTTATCTGCATCATATTGCAAATCACGTTGCAAGGTACGCAAATAGTGTTTTTCTTCACCGGCATCTAATATCTGCCGGGTTTGATAAATTGTTTCAGTAAAAAAGGCTTCCCGACAGATAGGACTTTGCCAGTCGAGATCATTGATTATTTCTTCTAGGTAATCCTGCTCTGACAGCGTTACCTTTCCATCTACCTGATATAACAATACGGATAAACGAATTAGCGCTTGGTTAAACGCCTGTTCATGGGACAACTGCATGATAATCTCCATTGTGTGCCATATGCCTTAACAGTCTGATAAATCCACTTCACCAGGAACACGTATCACAGTAGCTTAGTTTCATGACACGCCTATTACGCATAGCTGGTACAAAAGCTGGTTATGTTACACAAATGTTAATTATATGGATATTTTTTTAAATTGCATCCTACTTTTACTTTTTTTTGGTTTGATTTTTAATCATTTAGAGTATTAACATAATGTTAACGTAAACCTAAGGTGACATCGTTAATGTAAAAGTTGCCGGAAAAAATACGATCCACCTGCCCACTTGGATCCAAAGCAAAAAACGCTTTGTCATTGTCGTCCAATGCTTGATAACCGCCAATCACCTGATAGATCCACACTTCCTGATCAAAGGTCAAATCCTGTTGAGTATAATACTCCAACGCCGATTTAGGCTGTCCCGAATCAATTACATCACAGAAAAAGGCATCTACCGCCTCATGGATGGGATCTTTCTCTAAGATCACACTGCCTTGAGCGGTTACCTCTATTTCCTGCGTGCGCGGAGAAACTTCATCGTCCGCTTTTCTGCGGTAAATATCTGTCAGTGACGCAACAATTTGTTGATACTCAGACTCATGTTCAACCTGATTAACATCGGCACTGGCAACACCAAGCATATTTTCTGCTTGGTTAAACAATACGGGTACCTGACTAAGATTGCCGTAATTACTGGGCGTAAAATCAGGTTGTTGTTCCATATGTAAAATGAAACCTTTTAACAACCGGGTACGTCCCTGAAACTCTCTAAAGCGGCCCAACAGATCCAGTAATCTGGCCTGCACCACCGATAATTCCTGAGCCGCACTGGCAAAGCTCTGTTGTAATGCGACCACGAGCAAATGACGAAGTTCCCGATTGCTGCCGGCTAACTCGCTTAATTCATCAAAATGAAAGCTCTCTAACTGTTGCAACAGGTCGCTCACTTGCCCCTGGGCCAGTTCGTTTTCCCGAATTTTTGCCTCCACCGATGACACATAACCAAATTCGTTATTAATACGGCTAAATAACACCCTGACGCTATTCGACAAGGATTCGGTAAGCTGATACACATGCTCAGTAAGATCGCCAATATGGGCATGGGCCTCATTAAAGCGGTTGTAGTGTAACGCCTCTTTGTAGTGCTCGGCTAAGGTACGTAAACTGGCTAATGACGCTGTAATATTGGTATTGATGGTACGGTTACGATCGTCCTGCAGGCTGCCTTCTAACAGCGTCCTTACCGCATTTTTAAGTCGTAAGGGGCTTTGGGGATCCGGTCGCCACAACACACCTAACTGCACCAACTGGTCGAGGACTTTGCGGCTATAGTCACTTTCGTTTATCGCCCCGTTGATATAAGCATGCATAATCAGGTCGCTGTGGCGTCCCAATGCATTAAGTAGCTTTGTTCCAGCTTGTATCAACACTTGGCTCATATCAGACTACCTTGCTGCACCGCGGCTTCGGCCTGCTCAGATAAAGACAGTGATTCGGTTTCATCAATAAATTTAATCATCTCGTAGAGGTGCTCAACTTTCCCTGTTACCAGATAAATCTGTTTTTCATTGTTCGGTTTGATGAGGTAGCCCAAATCAGTGAGCCGCTTAAACACCTGCTTTAGCTGTCCGTCCAGGTTCATACTGCTTGAATTAAATAACCGGTAACGGGAGATTTTTTCCAGTTGTTCGGCATACGCCGGGGTATCTTCAATCACGCTTTGCAATTCGTTTAATCGCAGCGCATTTCCTAACGTAACAGGCAAATCTGATTCACTGGCCTGCTGCACCAGTAACAGCCATTCCACTAAAGGTACCAACGCAGACGCAGTTTCCTGAAATTGCTGCGCCAGCACTTTTCGCTCCTCGTCGCCAATGGTGAGATAAGCAGCAAAAAACACTTCACCTTCTCCCGTTGACGCTAACGTACGATTAAGCACATTTAAATGGGGCTCCAGCTTGTCGGCATTTTCCCGATTTTTTAAAAAACGCCAACCTTCTTCATCGCTTACCTGACAGACAAAACACCCTTTTAATAACGCACTTAATATGCGGCCTTGTTCTGACATCATGCCGACGCCTCCTGTTCACGACGCGCTTTTATTCGTTCTGCAATGGCGCTTACTTTCGGCTCCACCACCTGTAACTGTCGACTGACTTTATCGATAAGATACCTGTTTGCAAACAGGGTTAAGACATCAGATTCCGGGTTAGGAAAGGCCCCCACCACACTGATGTTATTGTTCTGACAAGCATCAAATATTTTCTTCACATTACTTTGATGCAAGGTGCCAAGTTCATCGATAGGCCAATGAATTGTTGTGTCGGCTTCTCCCCGTAACAATCGGGTAAAGGCCAGTAAGAACTTACACAAAATAAGGTACGCCATACCATGACTCGACGACTCGTTAAGCTGTCTGTCGGTGCGGATAACCAAATCACTATTGCCTTCCCGAAGGTGCAACTCGATATCCAGCAGCTTGCTGATACCGCCGGTTAATGCCGCCCGCCCCAGAATATCCAAGACTCTGCGCATGCTTTGTCCGTATTCTTCATCGGGCAAGGTGTTGGCACCTTGTGACATCCAGTCATCATAAAGAGTGCGGAATTGTTCCAGTTCTGGCCAGAATTCCAGTTCGCTGATCCGTGAACGAATTTTTACCGCCGAGTCGGACACGCCATCTAAAAAGAGTTCACCATCCACTTCTCGGGTAATGCGACGGCTCTGGCTCACGATACGTTTATCGATATCGGCCAAAACAAAGTAATATTGGCTTAAATCTGCACCAAAAATACGCCCCTGCTCTTTTAACCCTTGTAATTTTTGCGGCACGATAACGTTAAGCAATTGCGCTAAATGAGACACCATACGACGGTGATCGATACCTTTTACGCCCTGGGCATTCATGGTCGTACATTCATCCCGCGCCCGTTCCCACGTATCGGACAATCCCGTACCGGCTTGTGCCGCAATTAACTGATCGAAGCGTTCCACATAGGCTTTGACGTTAGCCAGTAATGTTTCCCGCTCCTGCAAGGCGCTTTGTACTTGTGAAAGTCGCTGATTGATAGACAGTTCATCGTGAGTCAGTTGTTCATCAAGCTGCCCTTTTGGCAGAGGAAGCCGAGACAGGGTTTTGGTAAAGTTAATTACCTGCTCGTACTGTTCAGAGGCATTTTTTACCTCACGCTGTAATTGCTCAAATTGCTCTTTGAGGGTTTCTCGCACTTCCCGATATGCCGTTTGTTTCTGCGCCAAGGCGCGCTCTGCATCGGCCAGCTCCTTGCGGGCTTTTGACAAGCTGTTTTGCCAGCTAATTTTATGACCGGTAAATACCGTCTCATACCAGCGTTGGTAATCAACCACCTTATTTCGATGGGTTTCTGTACGATATATATTCTCTTTGAGCACTTTGATGCGTTTTTTCAATGCGCCGATTTCGTCCACATCGACCCCGCGGTTATTCAGCTCATTTTCCAACCACTGTTCCATATCCCGGCGATCTTTAGCTGCGGTCTCTTTAGCTTTGCGCATATCCCCATCAAGTTGACTAATTCGTCCGTCAGTATCGGATATTAATTGCTGCCAGTGAAAACGGTGTTCGGTTTCCGTTTCCCGTTGCTGATCTTTAATTTCCTCTCTGTCTAACTCAAACTGTGCAACCAGTTTCTTTCTGGCTTTAACGTTATCGTCCAGTTTGGCTCTGGCTTTTTGCTTGCGCTCTGACAATGCCTGTTGATATTCGCTGAGCACCGTATCTTTATCTTGTTGAGCCCGCTTGCGGCTTGCCTCTGCACTGCGAACCCCATTGTCTTTTTGACTCATGGCCAGCTCGGCATTGCGCACGTCTTCGTTGGCTTTAGCCAACTGTGCTTCACAGCTATTTTGTACCTCTAGGGCTTCGCCTAGGGCTTCTTCAGCCTGTTTTAAACGCCCTTTAAGTTCTTGTTCTGTATTGGCATATTCTGGCGTTTCCAGCGTCTCTAGCGCCATCGAAAGGCCAAATAGGGTGTCACCGCCCGTCAGTTGGGGCGCAAGATCTTTTCGTTCCAAAAGTTCAGGGCGCAATACCTTGCCCACGTTCTGTTCCCAGTTCTCTAAATTCCCACGCAAAAATTCCAGCAACGAACCTTCACCGGGATACAACAACTGATGAATATGTTCCACTTGCTTTTCCGCTTGCTGATGTTGCAATCGGGCTTTATCCAACGCCGCCGAGGCCGTTTGGCGTTGTTGCACGGCTTGGGTGTGTTGCTGCTGCGCATTGCGATACTCTGTCCGGGCAGCGTCTTCATGAATGCCCGCTTCTTTGATGGCGGCGTCAAGAATATCTAACTGAGACTGTTCAAATTCATTGTAACCGGCATTATTCAGGCCAGCTTTAAACTCTGCTTCCGCAACTTTTAAATCACTTAATGCTGATTGATGGTTCTGACTGAGTACTTGCAGCTGCTGGGCAAAATCATCCCGTATTTGTTGTAGCGCATTGCGCTCTTTATCCTGAAGATCACTGCGCTTATCCGCCGCTTCCTGCCGACTGGCCGACAACTGCTCTAGATTCAAACTCAGCCTTTCCCCTAGCTCGGCAATACGGCGGTTAAACGTAGATTCGATATCCTGATGTTTTTCCGTCAGCAAGGTATAACGACTCGATACGGTCTCCAGCTCGTTTTGCCATTGCCCCAGGTTCGCCACATCATCTTTAAGCTGTTCAATATCCTGCTCTTGCCAGCTTTGGAACTGAGCTTCAACCGCATCTAACTCTGCGGTGTATTTTTCAACATCGGCCCGTGCTGAAGACACGGTCTGATTCAATTCATCTCGTGTTTGTGACCACTGACTTTCATTTTGCTTACTGTTGTATTGATTCTCTTCCAGCTGGGCTTTTGCCTTTTCCACCACCGAGGACAACACGGACTTATCTGTTTCAAATGCCAGCTTTAATTGCGCCAGTTGTTTTTCCGTGGTGCCTAAGGCCATGTCCGCTTGTTCCAGCTTGGCAAATTCAGGGCGAATACCATCAAACTGTTTAATTAGCTGGCATTCACGCAGCCAATCATCTACCCGGTTTCGGCTTAAATTAGACGCCGGTGGCTGCACCCCATCTTCTTCCAAAATTGCCGCTATCATGGCCTTGATGGTTTCCATCTTGCCTTCTTTGGAATGCACGGCTTTCGCCAGTTTTTCTATATGGCGTACGTGCAAATTTGGCGGACACAAACTAAAAATACGGGCATAACCTAATAACTCACGGGCTGTACTGCTTTGATTTAGTACCCCATGATCATTTTGTAAAATCGCCCGATAGTCTTTAGTGGTCAGTAAACTGGTCACCAACACATTATTGCGCTTCATGGCCCGGGCTAATTCAGCGCTGGTGATACTGGTGCGCGTACCGTTTTTCTCCGGCAGCAAGTAATCATCAATATCAAAGGGCTTGCCAATAAACCGGTAGTTAACACCTGTCCCGTTAGAACTCAGTACCGCCTGACATAAATCCCCTTCGGCACGGGTGAATTCATAAATAATGAAACTGGAGGTGCGCGGTAAATACCAGCGTTCAAAACTGTCACGGGTGGAGGGTACGACCCGACTTGGGTATTCACCGTAAAACACCGGAATAAGCCGCTGCAAGGTAGTTTTACCCGAAGCATTGGTACCACAAATATTGGTGTGTCCATCCAGTTTGAGTTCGACCACTCCGGGTAGGTGCGTATCGATAAGTATGATGCGTTTTAAACCGGCCATAATTTTCCTGTTGTCGTATTGGCGCTGAACATTGTTTTTCGAATTTTTTGCCAATGAAGATGATGCTAGAACGATAAGAGAGGGAGACTATTGTTTGGGAACGGGTGGCATCCATACACGCCCTGCCCACTCGTATCGTCATTATCAATGGCTAAGCAGTGTAGTATGAAATCACGGGGTTGCCCAGCCTCACCGAGTGCCTAAATAAGGATACTCGGCTCGATTGAACAACGATTAACCACACCCATAAAAAACGCTGCGTAGGCAGCGTTGTTTATGTTGTCTTAGCGTGGTGGGAACATACCGCCACCGCCGCCCATGCCGCCACCAGGTGGCATCATGCCTTTCATCTGGCGCATCATTTTTTTCATGCCGCCACCGGACATTTTCTTCATCATTTTTTGCATTTGGGTAAACTGCTTGAGCAAACGATTCACGTCTTGGATCTGCGTACCCGAACCGGCGGCAATACGACGCTTCCGAGAGCCTTTTATGATTTCAGGCTTGGTGCGCTCTCCCGGCGTCATGGAATTGATAATGGCTTCCATTTGGGTAAATTGCTTATCGTTGGCTTGATCTTTAATTTTATCTGCCATGCCGCCCATGCCTGGTAGCTTATCCATCAGCCCCATCATGCCGCCCATATTGCGCATTTGCTCGAGCTGTTCTTTAAAGTCTTGCAGATCAAAGCCTTTGCCTTTTTGGACTTTTTTAGCCAGCTTTTGCGCTTTCTCTTTATCGACTTTGCGTTCAACTTCTTCAATTAAGCTAAGCACATCGCCCATACCGAGAATACGTGACGCAATACGTTCTGGATGGAAAGGCTCAAGGGCATCCACCTTTTCACCCATACCGATAAATTTAATGGGCTTGCCGGTAATTTTACGCACCGACAGTGCCGCCCCGCCTCTGGCATCACCGTCGGCTTTTGTGAGGATCACCCCGGTTAGCGGCAGCGCATCATTAAAGGCTTTCGCGGTATTTGCCGCATCCTGACCTGTCATGGCATCCACCACGAATAAGGTTTCCACCGGATTAACGGCAGCATGTAGCCCTTTGATTTCTTCCATCATGTCTGTATCGACATGCAATCGACCGGCGGTATCCACTAACAATACGTCGTAAAATTGTTTACGGGCAGCATCGATGGCGCCGTTAACAATATCCACCGGTTTTTGCTCGATTGACGAAGCATGGAAACCGACGCCCACTTCCGTAGCCAAGGTTTCAAGTTGTTTTATGGCCGCAGGACGGTATATATCGGCACTGACCACTAGGACTTTTTTCTTTTCCCGCTCGGTCAAATACTTTGCCAGCTTACCAACACTGGTTGTTTTACCCGCACCTTGCAGGCCAGCCATCAGCACCACTGCAGGGGGTTGGGTCGATAAATTCAGTTTTTCATTGGCCTCGCCCATGACAGCTTCAAGTTCTGACTGAACAATTTTAATGAAAACCTGACCGGGCTTGAGTGATTTGCTGACTTCTGCGCCAACCGCCCGGGCTTTCACCTGAGCAACAAATTCTTTTACCACCGGCAACGCGACGTCTGCCTCAAGAAGCGCCATGCGCACTTCTCTTAGGGTATCTTTAATATTGTCTTCTGTGAGTCTGCCGCGACCGCTGACGTTTCTTAACGTCTGGCCAAGGCGTTCAGATAAATTCTCAAACATATAAGGCAGCTTCTTTTAGTGTAAATTAAAAATGTTGCCCGCATTATAGCGAAAAAGGCGATGACAACGAACTATGATTAAAGGATCTGGTCATATATTGTCTTAAACCGCGCAAAAACAATGGTTGTGGTTGAATTTTACGAGCAGTTGCAGTAACAATACGGGCATTGATCTTTCTGGCAGGCCAAAAGCCCCAGCCCGATCACCGTATCTACGATTATTCAAAAATTAACGAGTGTCTTTTTACGCACGTTCATACAAACAAAAACAACATGAATCAGCGTTAATGGGTTTCAGACAGGAATTGGGATGACCACCGTATTTGCCATCACCGGTATAGTATTTTACCTCGCCGCCGCCGCATTATTTATGGGCAAAATTGTTAACCAACAACACAGTAACAAGCGCCTCGCGCTGATCCTCGCCATTGTTGGTGCACTATTTCACATCAGTTATTTGTCTCAAGCAATTGTTATAGCGCCTGGACAAGACATGAGCATTACCAACGTCTTGTCGCTGGTGGCATGGTTAATTGCCGTATCGATGCTAATTAGTGCGTCGGTGATGCCTAATATCATTCTGCTGCCCGTGGTTTTTTGTTTTTGTGCAATGACCATTATTGCTGCGCTACTGATACCAGTACGCCACATTATGCATATTGAAATGCAACCGGGCCTGGTTATTCATATCACCCTTTCTCTTTTTGCCTACGGCACACTGGTCATTGCCTTTCTTTATGCCCTGCAAATGTCCTTTATCACCCGCAAATTAAAGCAAAAAGGGGCGGCACTGTTAAACTCTCCCCTGCCACCACTGATGCTGGTAGAAGGCATGTTGTTTAAATTATTGCTCGTGGGCACCAGCTTACTTGTGCTTGCGCTGGTCAGCGGCTTTGTGTTCTTAGAAGATATGTTTGGTAAAACCTATGCCCATAAAACCGTGTTATCACTCATCGCCTTAGTGGTATATGCGGTTTTACTCATCGGGCAGCGTTTACAAGGTTGGCGGGGACGGCGGGTTATTGTTCTCACTGTCATTGGATTGATCTTATTAACTCTGGCCTATTTTGGTAGCCGATTTGTTCGCGAAATTCTGTTATAATGCCGCCAATATCAGTTAAACCGGTTAAAATTGCCTCGTTTAGCATAAAGATTAAGCCTAATACTTGAAACCCACTTGCAGAGTAACTAAATTGGATAGTCCGGCAAGGTAAAGGAACCCACTTTTTGGACGACATATCAACCAGTACGCTATTTATTGCCCTAGGCGTACTCATTTTTTTATCCGCCTATTTCTCTAGCTCTGAAACAGGCATGATGTCAATCAACCGATATCGGCTAAAGCACCTGAATAACGAAGGCAATCGTGGTGCAAAACGGGTTCAGAAATTACTTGAAAGGCCTGACCGCTTAATCGGTCTAATTCTTATCGGCAATAATTTGGTTAATATTGCCGCCTCTTCCATTGCTACCATTATTTGTACTCGTCTTTTTGGTGATTATTGGGGCTTTTTTGCCACCACCTTTGGACTCACACTAATTTTGCTTATTTTTGCCGAAGTGACGCCCAAAACCTTGGCCGCCTTATACCCAGAGAAGGTGGCATTTCCCAGCTCGTTGATACTACTGCCGCTACTGTTTGTGCTCTATCCCTTCGTAGCATTAATTAATAGCATTACCAACGGCATTCTATTTCTGTTACGAATTAACCCGTCCAATGGCAATGATGACTCTTTAAGCCGAGAAGAATTAAGAACTGTTGTCTACGAAGCGGGAACCATGATCCCTAAAAAGCACCAAGATATGCTGGTGGGGATCCTTGATTTAGAAAATGTCACCGCCGAAGATATTATGGTACCGCGGGCTGAAATCGTGGCCATCGATATTAATGACGATTGGAAGACCATTCAAAAACAGCTGACCCATGCCCAGCATACTCGGGTACTGCTTTATCGAGATAGCATCGATGATGCGGTGGGCTTTGTTCACGCCCGGGATGCCCTGCGATTACTGTCTAAAGATCAATTTACTAAATCCAGTTTGCTGCGGGCAGTAAGAGAAATTTATTTTACCCCTGAATCCACCCCCTTACATACACTTATGTATAA
>NZ_JBAHZB010000011.1:26441-61409 GCF_036697315.1 Alteromonas sp. 14N.309.X.WAT.G.H12 | reverse complement strand
TTCGTGAAGGTGGTCGTACAGTAGGTGCCGGTGTTGTAGCGAAAATTATTGAATAATTAACGCTGACATTGGTCATCTTAAAAAAGGCGCTCTTTGAGCGCCTTTTTTGTGTCTGTTGGTCAGAAATTTGCGCTCAATTTACGATTTAGGCTATGTTGTTGATGTAATACTGTAACAAAAACGCAATACTATAGTTGGCAGACACAACTTTATAATTTATTGCGGTAAAACATATGTTCACAAGAAGACAATTTTTAGTAGGCTCACTGGCATTTGGTGGATTAACTGCCAGTGGCTATGGCAAGGCCAGCAGCTTTCCTCAATCCATATTCAGCGATCTTTATGGGCCCTTGATTCCCGATCCACAAAAGCGACTGGATTTGCCAAAAGGCTTCACCTATCAGGTAATTTCTTCCCTAGGCGATATGATGTCCGATGGCCTGCAAGTACCCGATAGGGCTGATGGAATGGGCTGTTTTGCCCTTGCTGACGGTCAACTTGCCCTTGTGCGTAATCATGAGTTACAACCTGAGCATATAAAAAAGCAGCCCGCGACCATACAAAAGCACAAAACTGAGCTCGCTTACGATACCTTCGAGAGCGGGGTTACCTTACCCGGTGGCACAACCACCTTGGTATTTGATCCGAAATCGCAAAAAGTGACCCATTCCTTTAAGAGCATTAGTGGCACGGTACGCAACTGTGCTGGCGGGATCACGCCATGGAATAGCTGGCTAACCTGTGAAGAGTCTGTGGGCACCCCAGGTAGCGATTATAAGCAATACCACGGCTATGTCTTTGAAGTCCCCGCCGATGCCACATCAATGGTCGAAGCGGTGCCGCTAAAAGCCATGGGGCGCTTTAATCATGAAGCCGCTTGTGTTGATCCTAAAACCGGCATCGTGTACCTCACTGAAGATAGAGGCGACAGTCTTTTTTATCGATTTATACCCAACGAATACGGCAAATTACAACAAGGCGGCACACTACAAGCCTTGCGTATAAAAGATACCCCTAAATTTGACTCACGGAATTGGGCTGCGAACACCATGTCGGTAGGGGAGTGGTTAGAGGCCGATTGGGTTACATTGGACACGCCCGATGGGCCTGAAGATGATTTACGTAAACGAGGCTATGAATTAGGGGCAACCTTGTTTGCTCGCGGCGAGGGCATTCACTGGGCAAATAATGAACTTTATTTTTGTTGTACTAACGGCGGTAAAAAGCAGTTAGGACAAATTATGCGCTTTGCGCCGGGCCAAGAGACGAGTGAAGATCGCATCCAGCTATTTTTAGAAAGCGAAGATAAAAACCTGTTTAATTTTGGCGACAACTTAACGGTATGCCCCAATGGCCACCTGCTTGTGTGTGAAGATCAGTATACCGATGTGGTAGACAATCATCTGCGAGGTGTGACACCACAAGGCGACGCTTATGCTTTCGCTAAGTTACATAGACAAACCGAATTGGCCGGTGCGTGTTTCTCACCGGACGGCAAAATCCTTTTTGTTAATCTATATTCCCCAACTGAAACCTTGGCCATTTATGGCCCGTGGGAACAGAGTTAATCACAGGTGGTAATGCCCATTTGAGAGGTTTAACTATGGGCGTTTCATCGTAATGATTGATTAAAGTGATTAATAAAAGCTATTTTAATTGCTAAAGGTATTTAAAGATAATGCTCATACCAAAACAAGGAGCGCTAATATGAGCATTATTTTGAAAAAACTGAAACCATCCATTAAGTTACGAAAGAAGACACCTTCTACTCAGTGTAATTACAGCAATAATTACTACGGTGATCAGATCTGTATTTGTGTAAAAGAAAACCGTCAACAAGGTGTTCGTGCATAGCATTGTTAGTTTTATCCGTTTGTTGATGCTGTGATGTCATTTTTCGTGTTAAAAGGGAATGCTATAATTCGCTGACCAAAGCCACTCGGCACAGTTTCAACAAGGTGACTCACTTAAATGAAATATACACTCTTAGGAAGCAGCAACCTGTCTGTTTCCCAGGCATGTTTAGGTACAATGACTTGGGGGATCCAGAATACTCAAGCCGATACCGATGCCCAAATCGCCATGGCGTTAGACCATGGCGTTAATTTTATTGATACCGCAGAAATGTATCCCATCCCACCTAATGCCCAAACCAGTGGCGACACTGAACGTATGTTAGGGGATTGGCTTAAACGTCACAGCAATAAACGTAACGATTTAGTGGTGATGACCAAGGTCGCAGGTAGTGGTATCAGCTGGATCCGTGAGGGGTCTGAGATATCATCACAAACACTTACGGCGGCGTTAGATGCATCCTTAGACAGACTGAATACTGACTACGTTGATGTTTATCAGTTGCATTGGCCAAACCGAACCTCACCGCATTTTGGCAAGCATTGGCCAGGTAAGGTTGATCCACGTAAGACGGACAAAGAACGCGAAGTAGCGGGTATGCGGGATATCCTCACCGGCATACAACAAGCGATGGGGGCAGGAAAAATACGTCATTGGGGACTTTCTGATGATACGCCATGGGGTATTCACACCTATTTACGCTTGTGTGATGAAATGAATGTGCCTCGTCCGGTCTCCATACAAAATGAATTTAGTTTGCTTCACGCCAAAGACTGGCCGTATCTAATCGAAATGTGCCATTTTGAAGATATTGCCTACTTGCCGTGGTCGCCTCTGGCCACCGGTATGTTATCAGGCAAGTACCTTGATGACGCTCGGCCAAAAGGCTCTCGTTGGACTTACGTGCAACGACAAGGGCTGTTTCGTGATAAAGCGCCGGCACAGGAAGCCACCCGTCGCTACGTGGAAATCGCGCAGCGTATTGGTATTACCCCGTCGCAATTGGCGCTGGCTTGGTGTCATTCGGTTCCCGGTGTGACCTCTACCATTATTGGTGCCACTAAACTTTCCCAGTTAGAAGAGAACCTAAAAGCATTTGAGCTGACCCTCGATGACAGTACTCAGCGTCAAATCAATGATGTCTTTAAGCATTACCCTCAACCCTACTAAGTCGTCAATGGTGCCAGACCGGTAGCTAAGGTTTTTTGCACAAAAAAAAGCCCCACATAAGTGGGGCAAAGCTTTCCTCATGTTGGGATGTCAGAAAGCGTATTTGGCGGAGAACTGGATCCGGTTCATATCCCCTTCCAGGCCAGATTCAATTTCACGTTTAGCATAAGCATATTCTGCCCCTACCGTGAGCGCTTTGGTTGGGGAATACAACAAATTCAACCGCGTACTGTAACTGCTTTGTGTCACGCTGGTACCGGTTAGGGTGGGATCATTGTCTATCTCTATGGCTGAAAACATAACGCTACTCCGCATCTTTTCATTCCAGAGGTGACGATAAGCGATAGCATAACCGGTTGAATCAATCGCTTCTAAATCGTTATCCGGCGTGATGACTGCACCATTAGAGGCATTTAAGGCGGTATACCGGCCTAAACCTGCGCCTGTGTTCACCATCCAACGAAGATCATCACCGTTATCCATCATTACTTTGCCTGATACCGCGACACCGTAACCCGTCTCGTCAGCGTCAATATCTGTTCCGTCATCGTAAGAGAGTTGGCGTACCATACCCGCTAACTTAACATAGCCCCAATCACGTTTTAGGGTGTAGGCAGCAATGGCATCAGGTACGGCGTTATCATCGGCAACAATGCGGGTTCCACCGCCATTAGGGGTTATTGTTGTTTCCGGGTTTTCCAGTGCAAACTGAAATCCGCCCGTTGAATAACGCACCATGACCTGACGACCGAAACTAATGCCGTCTGTGGTACCGATAAAGTCCAATGACTCAGGTAAAGAGCCCACATCCATAAAGGTAGTCCAGGTTTGACCGACTAACCAGTTTTTGTATTTGATAAAGGCATGGCGAACACGGGGCACATAAGAGTTACTGATGCGCTCATCGCCACCACTGGTCACGATAAAGTCTAGTTCCAGTACGCCGGTAATGGTATCGCCTTCAGGCGTCTCGGTGTTTGAGGTAAAGCGAAACCGAGACTGACGAATGTGGGCATCGAATTGGGTGCCTTCGTCATTTCCGCCAACGGGAGTCAGCGATGGGATATAGAAATCACGACCTACGCTACCAGAGGCCAATGTACCATCGGAGTATTCACTTATCATGGCATCAGCTTTAACATAGCCGGAAAAGGCAATGTCTGTTCCTGCTAGATTTGCGGCCAGTACAGAGGAAGTACCTGCAAATCCTGAGATTGCGAGAGAAATCGCGACAGCTGTTTTACTAAATATGTGTTTCATCGTCGTTCCTGTGTGCGTTATCAGGTTAAGAAACTGTAAACAATTGGTTAATGAGTGATAATCTGAACGACTATGACTAAAATGGAAATAAGCGGTTGGTCTATAAGACTAACGTCTTAGTAGACTGTTCCAAAAGGGTAAATCCGCTAAGACCAAAGTCTCATTTTGCTTTACATTAGAAAAGTTACTCTGAATAACAAATAATTTTCACTCGATTAATATGACATCGGAGGCATTATCCATGACTGCCAGCAAGACGTATCCTGTTCCTGACAATATTCTTGAAAATACCCATTTGACGCAAGAGCAATATGACAAGATGTATCAGCGTTCCGTGGCGGACCCGTCAGGTTTCTGGGGCGAGTATGCAAGTACACTGGATTGGTACAAGAAACCAACAAAAGTGAAAAATACACACTTTGGCGCAGATGACGTCTCCATCAAGTGGTTTGAAGACGGCGAAATTAATGCTAGCTACAACTGTATCGACCGTCACCTTGCGGATAATGCAAAAAAGGTTGCCTTATTCTGGGAAGGGGATTCGCCAGAAGATAGCGAAGAAATTACCTATCAACAACTTCACTATGAAGTATGTAAGTTAGCCAATGGCCTGAAGAAACTAGGCGTGGGTAAAGGCGATCGCGTAGCGATATATATGCCTATGGTTGCCCAGGCTGCTTATGCCATGCTTGCCTGTGCCCGCATTGGTGCGGTGCATTCGGTTATCTTTGGGGGCTTCTCTCCCAATGCCATTGCCGATCGGATAAACGATAGTCAGGCGAAGGTTGTCATCACCTGTGACGAAGGTCGTCGTGCCGGTCGCAGCGTGCCGCTGAAAGCGAACGTTGATAAAGCCATCGCCGGTGGTGCCTGCCCATCCATCACCAATGTGATTGTGCATAAGCTTACTGGTGGTGATGTAGCGGTGAACGAAGACGTGGATGTTTGGTGGGAAGATCTCATCGAAGATTGTTCCGCCCAATGTGAACCGGAAGTCATGAACGCGGAAGATCCGCTGTTTATCCTGTATACCTCAGGCTCAACAGGTACACCGAAAGGTGTGGTGCACTCCACCGGCGGATATTTGTTATATACCTCCATGACATTTAAGTATGCCTTTGATTATCGCGAAGATGATGTGTATTGGTGTACCGCTGATGTGGGCTGGATCACCGGTCACAGTTACATGGTCTACGGGCCGCTGATCAACGGAGCATCACAGGTGTTTTTTGAAGGCGTGCCTACCTATCCGGATGTACGCAGAATTGCGCAAGTGGTGGAAAAATACAAGGTAAACAGCTTGTATACCGCACCGACGGCTATTCGTGCGTTAATGGCCCATGGTGATGCGCCAGCGGAAGGGTGTGATTTGTCGTCTCTGAGACTGTTAGGGTCGGTGGGCGAGCCAATCAATCCGGAAGCCTGGGAATGGTATCATCGGGTGATTGGTGAAGGGCGTTGTCCGATTATGGATACCTGGTGGCAAACTGAAACTGGCGGCATGATGATCACGCCCTTACCCGGTGCAACGGCACTGAAACCGGGCTCTGCGTCTCGTCCATTCTTTGGTATCCAACCTGCGCTGTTTGACGCAGATGGAAAAGAGCTGGAAGGCGAAGCCGAAGGGAATTTGGTGATCAAAGAGAGCTGGCCTAGTCAGGCGCGTACGGTTTATGGTGATCATGAACGTTTTATTAACACTTACTTTAGTGCTTATAAAGGCGTATATTTTACTGGTGATGGCGCGCGACGGGACGAAGACGGTTATTATTGGATCACCGGTCGTGTGGATGATGTCTTAAACGTTTCTGGTCACCGTTTAGGTACGGCAGAAATTGAAAGTGCCTTGGTTGCTCATCCTAAAGTAGCCGAAGCAGCCGTAGTGGGTTATCCTCACGACATTAAAGGGCAAGGCATCTACGTGTATGTAACGCCCAATGAAGGCATTGAGCCTGATGACGCCCTTACCAAAGAGTTACGGGCTTGGGTGCGTCAGGAACTTAGCCCCATTGCCACACCGGATATGATCCAGTGGTCACGTGGCTTACCAAAAACCCGCTCGGGTAAAATTATGCGGCGCATATTGCGGAAAATTGCCGCCAATGAGCACGAGCAATTAGGCGATACCTCAACGTTGGCTGATCCGTCGGTTGTTGATACACTTATTGAGGAGCGCCTGAACAAATAAGGAAAACAATGATAACGTTGCTAATTGCTGATGACCATCCGCTCTATCGTGATGCCTTGCGAGGCGCGTTATCATTGACTTTGCCGAATCTCGTGCTGCGTGAAGCAGGGGATCTGACTACCACGGTCGATATTCTTGAAAAAGAGGATGTCGACCTTTTACTTCTTGATCTGCACATGCCAGGCAGTAACGATTTGTTTGGTTTAGTGCATATTCGCAAGCTATTTCCCGATATTCCCGTCGCTGTGGTATCAGGCACAGAAGATGCCGGGATCATCTCGAAAATCGTGGGTGTTGGTGCCTTGGGCTTTATTCCTAAAACCGCGAGTTCAGGGGATATTGCCAGTGCGGTACAGTGCATACTGGACGGCGACATCTGGTTGCCCGAATCGGTAAGCGAGAAAATAGAAGATGTTGACGAAGCGTTTTCCGAATTGGCCGATAAAATCGCCTCTTTAACACCGTCACAATACAAGGTGTTATGCTATATGCGAGAAGGCTTATTGAACAAACAGATCGGGTATAATTTGGATATTGCCGAAGCGACGGTAAAAGCCCATGTTACCGCCATATTTAAGAAGCTGGGTATTAACAACCGTACCCAAGCTGTTCTTATTGCTTCCCAATTAGAGTTGGAACCCCCAAAATAACCACGTCTTATCGTTGCTTGTTTAGTTTTCCGTCTGCTCCGGTGCCGACAGTAAAAACGCCTGTTGGGGATCAACAATAAAGCGTCCATTCATGGCTTCTCTGCCAAATAACATCAAATAGGTCATCTCACTGCGATCTGTCAGGGTTAATTGAATCGTCCAGCGTTCGCCGGCCATCACAATATCCGTATCGATGACATATCTGCGTTCAAGTGTGGCGGTGGAGCTTTTTACTTTTTTGCGGGCGACTACGGGCGCTTCACGACGTACGATATTGTCGACCTGATGGATATCCGGGTGGATGTCAAAACTAACCCATAAATTGCCGTTACGTTCAAACTCATCAATGTTATCCACATGCAGTGAAGAGGTTGCAGCACCGGTATCCACACGAATGGTAAGATCACGAATCGACAACTCAGGGAGATCGCAGTATTCAATGGCACCTATTAAGCGTTTTTCAAAATGTGACATGGGCTTTCCTTACAGTGATGATTGCATAACGTCATCAGGAACAAGGTTGTCCTGCAACAGTTCAACATGTTCCGCTACCGAGTCAGGTTGTTTGAAATAGGCAATATGATAAATGGCTTCGCCTTCCTGTGTCAGTGGAATGTTCTGTTTGCCAATGATGACGCCGTCCATGGGGCTAAGCATGGTGGTGAGGATCTCGCCGTAAGGATCAGAAATGGTCGCGAGTTTATCGCCTTTTTCGATGTGATCGCCTAACTGAGCCAGATGACGAACAAAGCCGCTTTCTGCGGCTCGTACCCAACCACTTTCCCGAGCAATAAAGCGTTTAATATCGTGCCCTTTGGCGCGACTTTTGTTAAGCATGCCCACATGGCGCATGGTATTAATAACTCCCCGAAGACCTGCCCGTATGGAAAATTCGTCGTAACGAAGGGCTTGGCCGGCTTCATACAATAAAATTTTCACACCGGCTTCACTGGCAGCCTGACGTAAACTGCCGTCACGTAAGTCGGCATTTAACAACACAGGTACACCAAAGGCCTTGGCCATGCCTAAGACTTCTGGATCATCCAGATTTGCTCTGATTTGCGGCAAGTTACTGCGATGGATAGCACCTGTGTGTAAGTCAATGCCAATATCACATTTGCTCACAATCTCTTTAAGAAACAGATTGGCTAATCGGCCGGCAAGGGAGCCCTTACGGCTACCGGGAAAGCTTCTGTTTAAATCTCGTCGGTCGGGAAGGTAGCGAGATTGGTTTAATACGCCATACACATTCACCATGGGAACTGCAATCAGGGTTCCCCGTAGGCGGGCGATGGCTTTGGAGCGTATTAATCGGCCGACAATTTCAATGCCGTTCAATTCGTCACCGTGGATGGCCGCCGACACAAATAAGGTGGGTCCATCCCGCAGGCCGCGTTTGACATACACCGGAATACTCATGCTGGTGCTGGTATATAACGGTGGCATCTCCAGTTCTATTTGTTTGGTTTCTCCGGGGGCAATGGTGTGCCCGCCTATTTCAAGTGGGGCCAATGCCATTAGCCTTTGCCTCGTGTACGGGTGTTATGGGGTTTGGCCGACTTTGCGATGAAGTCGATGATCATCGCGGCCACATCTTTTTGCGTAGCCATTTCTATGCCTTCTAGCCCGGGAGATGAATTCACTTCCATGACTACAGGGCCATTGTTGGAGCGAAGAATATCCACACCACAGCAATTAAGCCCCATGGTTTTCGCCGCTGCCACTGCGGTTTTCCGCTCTTCCGGTGAAAGTCGGGTAAGACTGGCCGAGCCGCCCCGGTGAAGATTTGAGCGGAATTCTCCCGGTGCGGCCTGTCGCTTCATGGCTGCCACCACTTTGTCGCCAACAACAAAGCAGCGTATATCTGAACCGCCAGCTTCCTTGATGTATTCCTGAACCAGAATGCTGGCATTTAATCCCATGAAGGCTTCAATGATGGACTCGGCCGCTTTTTGTGTTTCCGCAAGCACCACACCAATACCTTGGGTACCCTCAAGCAGTTTAATAACCACAGGTGCACCGCCCACATTACGAATGAGATCGTCGATTTTATCCGGGTGATGAGCAAAGCCCGTACGCGGCATCCCTATGCCTTTGCGGGAAAGTAACTGCAATGAGCGTAATTTATCTCGGGAACGGCTAATGGCTACGGATTCATTGATGCTGTAGGTGCCCATCATTTCAAATTGACGTACCACTGAGGTGCCATAAAAGCTTACTGATGCGCCGATGCGGGGGATCACCGCATCATAAAAAGGCAGTTTTTGCCCCTTGTAGCGTACAGAAGGATTGGCACTGGTAATGTCCATATAACAGTGCATTGTGTCGATAACATCAACCTCATGGCCTTTGGCCCGTCCAGCTTCTAACAGTCGGCGGGTCGAGTAAAGCTTCGGGTTGCGTGAAAGTATGGCAATACGCATAACGATATGTACACCTTGTGTCATGTGCAAGAAAGTATGAAGTGAAAATAATGACACAGTAAGGGGGGAGCGGGAACGATTATCTCTACTTCTTAGATAATAAAAGCCTCTGGATAGACGTTCCTTATGGAAAATATTTTCACTGCGAATGTCCTCTTGTTATTGACGAATACGCACAATGAATTTACCTTTACGTAAAAGTAAGCTAACGTTAACGTTAACCTATGGCTGTTAGTGCGCCATCTTTAGTTAAATTTTCACAGAGGATGACTGAGTGAATGAATATTTCATACCCAACGCTTAACTTCGATCTGGGCGAAGACGTAGATATGCTTCGTCAACATGTTCATCAGTTTGCTAAAAATGAAATTGCGCCACTGGCCGCCAAGGCCGATGAAGAGAATCAATTCCCTAACCAATTATGGCCGGCGTTTGGGGAAATGGGATTGTTGGGTGTAACGGTGTCAGAGGAATTTGGCGGTTCTGCGATGGGCTATCTGGCACATACTGTGGCAATGGAAGAAATCAGCCGCGCATCGGCAGGTATTGGGTTGAGTTATGGGGCCCATTCCAATTTGTGTGTGAATCAGATTTTTAGAAATGGCACAGACGCGCAGCGGAAAAAGTATCTACCTAAATTGATATCCGGTGAATGTATTGGTGCTTTGGCAATGAGTGAACCCAATGCGGGCTCAGATGTTGTCAGCATGAAACTGCGTGCGGATAAGCGCGGTGATACGTATGTATTAAATGGCAACAAAATGTGGATCACCAACGGTCCTGACGCCCATACCTTTGTGATTTATGCCAAAACCGATGTGAAAGCGGGAGCCAAAGGGATCACCGCGTTTATTGTCGAGAAAGATTTTGCCGGATTTAGCCAAGCGCAAAAGCTGGATAAATTAGGTATGCGCTCTTCAAATACATGCGAACTGGTATTTGAAGATTGTGAGGTGCCTGCGGCTAACATTTTAGGCAAAGAAGGTGAAGGCGTACGGGTGCTAATGAGCGGGCTTGATTATGAGCGTGTGGTACTTGCTGGTGGTCCGTTGGGGATTATGCAGGCCTGTATGGATGCGGTTTTACCTTATATACACGAGCGCCAACAATTTGGTCAGTCTATTGGTCAGTTTCAACTAGTGCAGGGCAAGGTTGCGGATATGTATACCCAAATGAATGCCGCACGGGCTTATGTCTATACCGTTGCCAAAGCCTGTGATCGTAACGAAACCACCCGTAAAGATGCCGCCGGTGCCATTTTATACGCGGCAGAGCTGGCCACCAAAATGGCGTTAGATGCCATCCAGTTACTCGGTGGCAATGGTTACATCAATGAGTTTCCTACCGGTCGTTTATTGCGGGATGCCAAGTTGTATGAAATTGGCGCTGGTACGTCAGAAATTCGTCGTATGCTCATTGGCCGTGAATTGTTTAATGAGTCTGCTTAAGGTTGGGCATCATGTACATAGCTAACAGTCTGTGGATTGCTCAGAGCCTCTTAGATCCGGAGTCGATATGCCTGTAATACGATCTAGCATCAATACAAAATCGGATAGGTTTTTGCAAAATGCAGCACATATGCAAAAGCAGGTAGATGATTTATACGAAAAAATTCAAAAAATCAAACAGGGTGGTGGAGAAAAAGCTGCCCAACGCCATCTCGCTAGGGGGAAATTGCTTCCTCGAGATCGCATTGATGTCTTGCTGGATGACGGCTCTCCCTTTTTGGAGATTGGGCAACTGGCGGCCTTTGATATGTACGATGTGGATATTCCTGCAGCGGGAGTGATTGCGGGAATCGGGCAGGTCTCGGGTATCCAGTGCATGATCGTTGCTAATGATGCGACGGTGAAAGGGGGAACCTATTACCCAATGACCGTGAAAAAGCACCTTCGGGCCCAGGAAATCGCCGAACAAAATCATCTGCCTTGTATTTATCTGGTGGATTCAGGCGGCGCGAACCTGCCTAGTCAAGATGAAGTCTTTCCCGATAAATTGCACTTTGGCAGAATATTTTTCAACCAAGCCAATATGTCAGCGAAAAACATTCCCCAAATAGCCGTGGTGATGGGCTCGTGCACCGCCGGTGGTGCCTATGTCCCTGCCATGGCGGATGAAAGCATTATTGTTAAAGAGCAAGGGACGATTTTTCTTGGCGGTCCGCCCTTGGTCAAAGCCGCCACCGGCGAGGTGGTAACGGCTGAAGAACTCGGCGGTGGTGATGTCCATACCCGTATATCCGGCGTGGTGGATCATCTGGCCAACAATGACCACCATGCATTAGCGCTGGCGCGGGATTGTGTGGCTAGGCTAAACCGTCCGGTAGCCAATGATGTAGACATTAAGCCGGTGGTTGCGCCTCGTTATGACATTCAGGAAATCTATGGGATCGTACCTAAAGATACCCGCCAGTCTTACGATGTAAGAGAAATTATTGCCCGCATTGTTGATGGCTCACAATTTGATGAATTTAAGGCCCTTTACGGTACAACGTTAGTGTGTGGGTTTGCCCGTATATTTGGCTTTGAAGTGGGAATTGTGGCGAACAACGGCATATTGTTCGGTGAAAGTGCCCTAAAAGGTGCACATTTTATTGAGCTTTGTGCGTTACGTAAAATCCCCCTGATCTTTTTACAAAATATCACTGGCTTTATGGTGGGTAAACAATATGAGCATGGTGGTATTGCCAAGCATGGTGCAAAAATGGTGACGGCCGTTGCTTGTGCCAAAGTGCCCAAACTAACCGTACTGATTGGGGGGAGTTTTGGTGCAGGAAATTATGGCATGTGTGGCCGAGCTTATGATCCCCGCTTTTTGTTCATGTGGCCCAATGCCCGGATTTCTGTCATGGGAGGAGAGCAAGCGGCAGGCGTGCTGGCTCAAGTTAAACGAGACCAGTTTGAACGAGATGGCAAGGAATGGTCAGAAGAAGACGAACGCGCTTACAAGCAACCCGTTATCGATACCTATGAGCAACAAGGCCACCCTTATTATGCCTCAGCCCGGCTATGGGACGATGGTGTGATTGATCCGGCAGATACGCGAACGGTACTGGGTTTGTCACTTTCTGTTGCAATGAATCAGCCGATAGAAGAGACCCGTTTCGGCGTCTTTCGCATGTAATGACGGAGAAGTCAGTGAGTACAAAGACCAACACAATTGATTTTGAAGTAAAAAACGCCGTAGCGTACGTCACCTTAGATAGGGCAGAAAAACACAATGCCTTTGATGATGTCATGATTGCTGAACTGACCCAGTGTTTTAATGCGGTAGCCAAGGACGACAAGATTCGAGCTATGGTGTTACAGGCTAGAGGAAAAAGTTTCAGTGCTGGTGCAGATTTAGGCTGGATGCAGCGCATGGCCCGCTACACACGAGATGATAATCTTGAAGACGCAATGAAGCTGGCGCAAATGCTGCAAATGCTTAATAGCATGCCCAAACCCACCATCGCTCGTGTTCAAGGGGCAGCATTTGGTGGTGCTGTGGGGCTGGTGGCTTGCTGCGATATCGCCATTGCCGCCGAGGAAAGTCGATTTTGTTTAAGCGAAGTTCGTGTGGGCTTAATTCCTGCCACAATCAGCCCTTACCTGATAGAGGCCATGGGAGCCCGAGCCTGTCGTCGATATTTTCAAACCGCTGAAGTATTTAGTGCCGAGCAAGCCAAGGCATTGGGATTGGTTAATGAAGTGGTGTTATCACAGGCGCTTGAGCCACATATTAACGCACTGATTGGCAACATACTCAAAAATGGCCCCCAAGCGGTGGCGAAAGCAAAGGCCTTGATTGGCAGAGTGTCGGGTAAGCCGGTGGATAGCAAGTTAATGACCGAGACTAGTCAGATGATTGCTGATGTGCGGGTATCAGAAGAAGGGCAACAGGGGTTGCAAGCATTTATCCATAAACAGTCTGCGCCTTGGACGGAGAACACCAATGATTAAGAAACTTCTTATTGCCAATCGCGGTGAAATCGCCTGTCGTATCATCAAAACCGCCAATAAACTGGGCATTGCCACCGTGGCGGTATATTCAGATGCAGACAAGCATGCACAGCACGTGCAATTGGCCGATGAAGCGGTGCATATTGGCCGCGCACCTTCAAAAGAAAGTTATCTGGATATGGCGCGTATTATGGCCGCCGTTAAGCAAACCGGTGCCGATGCGGTACACCCAGGTTACGGGTTTTTGTCTGAAAACGCTGCGTTTGCCAGTTTGTTGGCGAAAGAAAATGTCATCTTTATTGGCCCTCCCGAAGCGGCGATTAAAGCCATGGGGTCAAAGTCAGCAGCGAAACAGATCATGGAAGAAGCGGGCGTGCCATTGGTGCCCGGTTACCATGGTGATGAGCAACAGGAAGCCTTTTTACAGAAAATTGCTGATGAGATGGGCTATCCGGTACTTTTAAAAGCGGCCGCAGGTGGCGGTGGAAAAGGAATGCGACAGGTTTGGTCGGCGGAAGACTTTTCGTCGGCACTGGCCGCCGCTAAGCGCGAAGCGATAACCAGTTTTGGTGATGACATCATGCTGGTTGAGAAATACCTTACTGCCCCCCGGCACGTGGAAATACAAGTATTTTGTGATACTCATGGCAATGGTGTTTATTTATTTGAACGAGATTGTTCGGTTCAGCGTCGACATCAAAAAGTGATTGAAGAAGCGCCAGCTCCCGGAATGACTGAGGCTTTACGCAAAGGCATGGGGGAAGCCGCGCTCAATGCTGCCAGTGCCATCGGTTATGTTGGGGCGGGCACCGTGGAGTTTTTGCTCGACAGTGATGGCAGCTACTACTTCATGGAAATGAACACGCGTTTGCAGGTAGAACACCCGGTAACGGAAATGATCACCGGCGAAGATTTGGTGGAATGGCAGATTCGGGTTGCGGAAGGTCGTGTGTTACCGAAACATCAGGATCAATTAACGTTAAGTGGTCATGCTTTTGAAGCGCGCATCTATGCCGAAGATCCTGCAAAAGACTTCTTACCTGCTACCGGTAAACTGGAATGTCTTTCTCCTCCTCAGCAGAGCCGTTATGTTCGGGTGGATACCGGCGTTGTTCAAGGAGATGAAGTCAGTGTTTACTACGATCCAATGATCGCTAAATTGATTGTTTGGGGAGAAAACAGAGAAGAAGCGCTACGTCGTCTGCTTAATGCGTTGTCAGAATATTATATTGATGGTGTAACGACAAACATTCCATTTCTATCTAAGATTGCTGCCAGTGAACCGTTCCAGCAGGAAAAGATAACCACCACCTTTATCGAAACCCATTATGATACGCTTTTCCCTGGGGATTTGGTTCTGCCACCGCACTTTTTACCCGCAATGGCAATGTTGATTGTGCAGACCCGCGACGGTGCCGTCACCGCGTCCAAAGGCAGCAATTCGCCGTGGTCATTAAACAACCAATGGCGTTTAAACAGCCATGTTGAGCAAACGGTAACCTTGGCCCATGGCAGTGATACTTACGAGGTAAAATTGTCTCGCCCCTCGCATCAGTCTGCTACGGCGCCTGTGACCTGGCATGCACAATGCCAGCAACACCGCTGGGAAGTGAGTGCTTGTGTGACGGATGATGAGTTACTGATAACTATTGATGGTCATCAGCAACGCTTTGCGTGGTCGGGTGGACAAGAACAATTTACCTTGTTTACCACCGCCGGAAATGTGGTATTTGAACCCGTATTACCTGATTTAGGTGATACAGACAGTCAACAGGCTGAAACTGGGTTTGAGGCGCCAATGAATGGCACCATAGTGGCCGTGATGGTGAGTCCGGAACAACAGGTGAAAAAGGGCGATACGTTGCTGATTATGGAAGCGATGAAAATGGAACATAATATTACGGCCCCAGCCGATGGTCAGGTGTTGGCCGTGTTTTATCAGCCCGGTGAGCTGGTGGATGGTGGCGAAACACTGCTGGAGTTTAAAGCGAATGAATAATGATTACCCCACGAAGGTAAGTTTGTTTGAAGTTGGCCCCCGTGATGGTTTGCAAAACGAAAAGGCGCAGGTCAGTACAGAAGATAAACTACATTTTATTGCGTTGCTGTCTAAAGCCGGGCTAGCGCGTATTGAAGCCGGAAGCTTTGTGTCGGCAAAATGGGTGCCTCAAATGGCGGATTCAAAGGCGGTATTTGAGCGCCTTCCTCGCCAAGACTCGGTGGTGTATTCAGCACTCACCCCCAATTTAAAAGGCTTAGACGCGGCGTTGGAAGCTGGGGCGCAGGAAGTTGCCGTTTTTGGTTCGGCGTCGGAGGCGTTTTCACAAAAAAACATCAACTGCAGCATTAACGAAAGTCTTAATCGATTTGAGCCGGTTATAAGCAAGGCAACGGCCGCCGGAATAAAGGTAAGAGGCTATGTATCCTGCGTGTTAGGCTGTCCCTATGAGGGAGACATAGGGCCAAGTGCTGTGGCTGATGTGACCGATCGCTTGATCAACATGGGCTGCTATGAAGTGGCATTAGGCGATACCATCGGTACAGGCACCCCCCGAAAAACCGCCGCTATGCTGGAGGCGGTATTGGCGAAGCAACCTGCCACCCGTCTGGCAGTGCATTTTCACGATACTTATGGTCAGGCGTTGGCAAATATTCTGATTGCCCTTCAACATCACATTACCACCATTGATAGCGCTGCGGGTGGATTAGGGGGATGTCCTTATGCCCGTGGTGCAAGCGGCAATGTGGCCACCGAAGATGTGCTGTATATGCTAGAGGGAATGGGCATTGAAACCGGCGTGGATTTGTCAGCCCTTGTGCAGGCCAGCCGTTTTATTGCCGATGTCATCGGCCGCCCGGTAAATGCCAAAGTTGCGCAGGCCCTTAGTACACAATAGCCTAAACGGGATCAGCTTGCGCAGATAGTGTTATGCCTGTATTTTGCCTAAAGGAACGATGGCAATTACCTTACAGGAAAACACTATGCCCTGGCTTGAGCAACTCATCGACTGGTTATTGAGTTATCAGATCAATCTTATCTGGACCGTCGTCATGCTGTTGCTCTATATCGTGATGACACGGTTTGCCATTCCCCGATTAGAAAAGAGCGTTGAGAAAAGCAAGTTAAAATCCTCCAGTGCACTAAACGGTTTGTTTGCTGCGCGTATTCTTAGCGCCCTTATTACCCTTGCTCTTATTTTACTGGCCTGGGGTGTGGATATCTCCGGTTTACTGGTGTTGTCTACGTCGATTCTTACTATGCTGGGGGTCGCATTATTCGCCAGTTGGTCGTTGATCAGTAACGTTACCGCCTATTTTATACTGCTCACCAACGTCACTTATCGTCGGGGTAATTACATTCGTGTGCTCGACGGTGACAATTTCATCGAAGGCTACATTGCCGATATTAATCTTTTTAATACCCGTCTTGTGACTCAGGATCGCGAAACCGTGTTATATCCCAATAACCTTATCCTTACGCGTCCCATATTAATTAATCCAAAAGGAAAATGGGGCACGTTAGGAAAGGTGACCAATGCCTCTACGCCCTTATCACCTGAGCCTGCGGTGGCAGATGAGCCGGTTATACCGACTAACGGGACTGACCGTCCTTAATATGACGGGTTAAACTTTGTAGTAATGCCCGCAGTTTTGCCGGTTTTAATGGCTTGGTCAGATAATTAACTCCCTGGGCCTTACATTGGGCAACAAGTGCTTCTTCCTGATTGGCGGTAACCAAAGAGGCGGGCACCACAATGTTTAGATGCTGACGAATGGCTTCGATTAAATCAAGCCCATTTAAGTTGGGACCAAGTTGATAATCCATAAGTAAAATCTGCGGTGCAAAGAGGTCAGCCTGACGTAAAGCCTCATCCCAATTGTTGGCCAATACGACAGTAACCCCCCATTTTTCCAGTAAGGTGCGAAGGGCGTCCAGGTTTTCTTGCTGATCGTCAACACACATAACCCGTAATCCCTGGAACGTGGCGGTTTTACTGAGTTTCTCCTGATTTGTCTGGCGTCTGGGTGATGCCTTACCCAGCTCCAGCCGAAAACAACTTCCCTTGCCGGGGGTAGAGATAACGTCTATTTTACTTTGCATTTGTTGACTTAAACGACGTACAACGCCCAAGCCCAATCCAACGCCGTGCTCGGTAGAATCGTGGGTGCGGTAAAAATCGCTGAAGATCATGCCTTGTTGTTCGGCAGAAATGCCAATGCCGGTATCTCTGACTTCAATAATAACCCGGTCACTACGGGGGCGAACGGAAAGCAATACCTTGCCCTCATCGGTGTATTTCACTGCATTAGACAACAAGTTTTGAATAATACGGTACAAGAAGGTTTTATCGGCTAACACCCAGCAGTCCCGTATTCGGGTGCGTAATTGAAGCCCTTTTTCATTGGCTTGCATGCGTAATTCATCGACGAGAGGGGCAAATAAGGCGGGCACATGTACCGCTTTAATGGTGGGTTTAAGCTCCCCTTGATCAAGGCGGGCAATATCCAGCAAGGTGCCAATGAGTGCTTCGCTTGAGGTTACAGAATGATCAAGACGGGTAACAATGTCTCGAACCGACGGAGATAAGTCAGCCTCTTGTAAGGCAGTGACATACAGCTTTGCCGCGTTTAGGGGTTGTAAAACGTCATGGCTGGCAAGCGCAAGAAAGCGGGTTTTGCTGGCATTGGCTTCTTCGGCGGCTTTGCGGGCGCGGATCAATTCCTGCTCAGCCCCCGAGCGCCGCTCTATTTCCAGCCTTAACTCCGCATTGATAGAATGCACTTCCTCGGTACGTTTTTTTATCCGCGCTTCCAAATCGATATTCGATTCTTCCAAGGCCTGTTGAATTTCTATGTGCCCGGTAATGTCATTAAAACTGGTAACGAATCCGCCACCGGGAAGGGGATTACCAACCATTTCAATAACCCGACCATTACTCCGTTGCCGTGTAAAGCGATGGGGTGTTCCGGAGCGCAAATGCTCCAGACGTTTTTCAATTTTATCCTCAACATTGCCAATGCCGAACTCCCCTTGTTCTGCGTTATAGCGCACCAGTTTTTCGATAGGGGTACCGACGGCAAGCAGCTCCTCGGGATAGTTAAACAACATGGAATAGCGCTTGTTCCAGGCAACCAGATTAAGGTGTTTGTCGATAACACTAATACCTTGATCCATGTTCTCCAGCGAAGTCAGCAAGGCCGTCATGTTAAACTGCATGGCCTGTGTTGTGTCATCGAAGAAGTTGATGATCTCGGTAAAATCGAGTTTTTTGCCTTTGAGAATGGAATCGATAAGGGCCTTGGCACTGGAGGCACCGATGACGCCGCCGAGGGCTCGTTCGGCAAAAGCCATAAAGGATTCATCGGGCGATTCGTCTCTATTAATTTTACAATGATTTAAATGTTGGTATTCGTCTACCAATTGTTCACAACGCCCCTTGCCCATAAAGGTGGTAAGCAAGGTGATCAGATCGGAGATGGTGACATTGGTATTTGGCCGACGGTTTGAGCCACTGCGCGTATCGGTGGGGGAAACAAAAGCTTCGGCCTGAATGCGATCAACCAAGCGGGGAAGGGCAAACAGGGAAAAACCAATATAGGCCGCCGTATTGATCACTAAACTTAACAGCGCCCCCTGACTGATTTGTTCGTTTTGTTCCAACGGCGTGTTCGACCCATTGATTAGTGGCAGAACCAACCACAATACCCAGGTAACTAAGCCAGCGACTAATCCTGCATACACCCCATGGGCATGAGCTCTTTTCCAGTACAGTCCGCCAATGACCGCCGGTAACAGTTGAATAACCAGGGAAAACGCAATAAGACCAATAGAGTGTAACGAACGGCTGTTGGTCATTTGTTGATGATAGAAGAAGGCTAAAAGTAAGATCAGGCCAATCACCACCCGACGTATAAGGCGAATGCGTTTACCGTAGTCGTTGTGACGTGGACCACCGGATTTAAACAATAAAACCCGGGGCAAGATGACATCGTTAGTAAGCATGGTGCTCAGGGTTAAGGTGGCAACAATGATCATGGCTGTGGCCGCAGACAGCCCGCCAATAAAAACGATAACTTGTAAAAGTGGGGACTCTGAGTAAATGGCCATGGACAACACATAGGTATCTGGCTCTATGTTTTGCCCAGCAAATAGGGCGTTACCAGCAATGGCGATAACCGGGATCACCGCCGCTATAACCGTAAGGTATAGAGGAAATAGCCAGCGCGCCGTTTTTAAGTGTCCCAAACTTAAATTATCGATGATGGCAACGTGGAACTGACGAGGCAAGCAGACCACAGCGGCAGCCGCCATAATGGTTTGGGCTATAAATGAATAAGAGCCGAACTGGGAAAGGGCGGCTTCGCTAAAAAACACATTATATTGTTGTGGTGCATCGCCGGCTTGCCAGGCACGATAACCGACGATGGCCACCAAAACGAGGGCGGTAAGCTTGATGGATGACTCGAAGGAGATGGCCAACATCAGGCCCCGGCGATATTCGGTCACATCCGCTTGCTTGGTCCCAAAATAAATGGCAAAAACGGCAATAAATGTGGTGGCGACAATAATAATAAAATGGCTGCTGGATTGCTGTGTTAACAGCTGAAAGGTTGAACCAATGGCCTTTAATTGTAATGCGATATAAGGAATGGTTGCCAGTAAGGCGATAAGTGTAACCAGCAGGGCAACACCTTGACGTTTGCCATAGCGGGAGGCAATAAAATCGGCAATGGTGTTGATGCGTTGCTTTTTGCTAACCAAGGTTAGCTTATAAATAAACTTATACCCCAACACATAAACCAGTACTGGCCCCAGAAGAATGGGCAAGTAAATCCACGTATCACGACTCGCCTGACCCACCGCACCAAAAAATGTCCATGCTGTGCAGTAAATTGCCAACGCCAACGAGTAAATCGCAGGGTGTGACGTTAGCCACCTTGCGGTGGGTGAATTTCTATCTCCCCAACTGGCAATATAAAAAAGTAAAAAAAGATAGGCCAGTGCTAGCGAAACCCATGCAAATGTCATTGTTCTGTATACATTCCTTTAACAAATCTGTGTGTATTATACCCAGTCGCTTAGTTTGCAACCTACGACCATGGTCTCATTTCTCCATAGGCTCGTGCCGTCTAGAGTATAGAAAAACCAAGATGCGACAGGCTTTTTGCGCGATCTTTGCGGGAAAAGACCTCTTTTTGTTTGGCAGTGCGCGCTCAAAAAGCCAGTCGTTAGATAAATGTAAAAATAAAACATCCATTTAACCTTATACGAGGACGTAAAGATGGCATTTAGAAATGAAGACGACAAAACGGCGTATTGGAAGGAGAATATCTCCCTCCTCGTCAAATTGTTGGTTGTATGGTTTGTTGTATCATTTGGCGCCGGCGTTATTTTTGCCGATGCGTTAAATGAGATCCGGTTTTTTGGATTCAAATTAGGCTTCTGGTTTGCACAACAAGGTTCCATTTATATATTTGTCGCTCTTATTTTTGTCTACATGGCAAAAATGAATGCGCTGGATAAAAAATACGGCGTCGACGAGGAGTAAAATCATGGATGTTCAATTATTAACCTTTATTATTGTCGGTGCGTCGTTTGCGCTATACATTGCTATTGCCATTTGGGCCCGAGCCGGTTCAACCAACGAATTTTACGTCGCCGGTGGCGGTGTACACCCTGTTTTAAACGGTATGGCAACCGCCGCTGACTGGATGTCGGCCGCATCGTTTATATCAATGGCCGGTCTCATTTCCTTTATGGGATACGACGGTGCCGTTTACCTGATGGGATGGACCGGTGGATACGTGCTACTTGCCCTGTGTCTTGCGCCTTACCTGCGTAAGTTCGGTAAATTTACTGTACCGGATTTCATCGGTGACCGCTACTACTCCCAAACAGCCCGAACCGTTGCTGTATTCTGTGCCATCTTCGTCAGCTTCACCTATGTTGCCGGACAAATGCGTGGTGTCGGCGTGGTGTTCAGTCGCTTCTTAGAAGTGGACATCGTAAGCGGCGTTATCATTGGTATGGCCATTGTCTTTTTCTATACGGTTTTAGGCGGCATGAAAGGCATTACCTATACCCAGGTTGCTCAGTATTGTGTGTTAATTTTTGCCTACCTGGTGCCTGTGGTCTTTATCTCTATGATGGTAACAGGTCATATCTTGCCGCAAACCGCGTTTGGTGCCACCTTGGCTGACGGGTCGGGGGTATATATGCTAGACAAGCTGGATAACTTATCCACGGAACTTGGCTTTAATGAGTACACCGATGGGTCGAAGAGTACCATTGATGTGTTCTTTATTACCTTTGCGTTGATGGTAGGTACCGCTGGTTTACCTCATGTTATCGTACGTTTCTTTACCGTACCTAAAGTCCGTGATGCCCGTAAATCTGCTGGCTGGGCGTTACTATTTATCGCGATTCTATACACCACCGCACCTGCACTGGCGTCATTTGGTCGGGTAAACATGATTGAAACCATTAATGGTAAGGATATGGCGGGAACCAGTTATGCTGAGGCACCGGCTTGGATAAAAAACTGGGAGAAAACCGGCCTTATCACATTTAAAGACAAAAATGGTGATGGCAAAATGTTTTATGCGGCGGGCAGTATTGATGATCCAACCAGTCCAAATGAAGTGGATGTGGACCGGGATATCATGGTGCTGGCTAACCCTGAAATTGCCAACTTACCAGCTTGGGTTATTGCACTGGTGGCTGCCGGAGGCGTAGCGGCGGCATTGTCTACCTCAGCAGGCTTACTGCTGGTGATCTCAACCTCAGTGTCTCATGATTTATTAAAACGTAATTTTGCGCCCAATATCACCGATAAGGCCGAGCTGTTTTATGCACGCTTAGCTGCGGGGGTAGCCATTGTGATTGCCGGTTACTTTGGGGTGAATCCGCCCGGATTTGTGGCGCAGGTGGTCGCCTTCGCCTTTGGACTTGCCGCATCCAGCTTCTTCCCTGCCATTATTATGGGGATCTTTAGCAAGCGGATGAACGGCAAAGGTGCAGTATCCGGTATGGTTGCGGGCATTGCGTTTACAGCGGCATACATCATTTACTTTAAATTTGTGAATCCAGCGGCTAATACTCCTGACAATTGGTGGTTTGGTATTTCGCCTGAAGGTATTGGCACATTTGGTATGTTGGTGAATTTCATAGTGGCGTTTGTGGTCTTTAAATTGACCGGCGATGCGCCAGAAGAAATCCAACAAATGGTAGAAGATATTCGTTATCCCAAAGGATCCGGTGCTGCTTCAGCGCACTAATCCTTGGCGCTAACAAAATGATGTTACAAAAAGGCTCACCTTTTGGGGTGAGCCTTATCTAGTTTTACCCACACAGGTTTATCCTGACACATATATTTGACCATGGGTCATCCGGAGGCTTTACGATGGACGTACTTCCTCAGCAAGTGTTGGATTTTCTAAAAACATCCGCTCCTTTCGATAAACTGCCTGAGCAGGATATGGCTGCATTCGCCCACGATGCCAGTCTCGTTTATCTCACTGGAAACAACAAAGACGAGTTACTCAAGGAGAATAAGGGACGATTGTTTCTGATTCAAAATGGGCAATTTTCAGTGGAAGATTCTCCCAATACACAACGCCACCTCAGTGAAGGGGATTACTTTGGTTATCACCAAATACTCGATGAAACGGATTATCCGCTCAAAGTAACGGTGGATAAACCGGGGTTGGTCTTTTGTTTTACTGCCCAAAGCTTTAAAAAAACCTTGGCCTACGTGAGTGTGGCAGATTTTTTCCACGGTAGCCGGGAAAACGCGCTGCAAAATCAAGCGGTGGTCGACTCAAATTCCATGTGGTTATACAAACCCTTGCATGAACTCATAGAAGGGCTACCGGTAAAGGCATCCGAATCCGTTTCCATTCACCAGGCAGCCAAGATCATGGCGGAACACAAGGTCTCCTCATTGCTTATTACCCGTGATGACAAACTGGTGGGTATTGTGACCGACCGGGATTTACGCAATAGGGTGGTGGCCCAAGCGGCGGATGTGTCCCATGCTGTGGCCAGTATTATGACAACCGCGCCGGCGAAAATTTTTCAGCATCGCACGCTTTTTGATGCCATGTCGCTGATGAGTGAAAGAAATATTCATCATCTACCGGTTATCGACCGCCATAGCCAACAACCTGTGGGAATGGTTACGGCCACGGATATCGTGCGATATCAAAAAGGCAATGTGCTGTTTATTATTGGAGAATTATCGAAAGCGGATAATTTATATGAGCTTATTCGTTCTTCATGGCAAATGCCCCACTATTTTGCTACTCACGCGAAGCGCCCAGGAGACTTTGATATTGCCGGTAAAGTGCTGTCTCAGGCCACCGATATTATGACTCGAAAACTGATTGGTTTTTTTCAGCGGGAGCACGGACCGGCGCCCTTTGGTTATAGCTGGGTGGTGTATGGCTCCCAAGCCCGGGAAGATCAAACCATGGGCTCTGATCAGGATAACAGCTTGTTACTTGCCCGTACGCCAAATGAAACGGAAAGTGCGTATTTTGAAGCCATGGCAAACTACGTTTGTAACGGGTTGGGCAAATGCGGTATTAAATTGTGTGATGGCAATATTATGGCTTCAAATCCGGACCTTCGTTTGTCCTTGGATGCTGCAAAAGAGGAGGCGCAAAACTGGGTCAATGCACCGACACCCGCCGCCATTATGCATTTTAATATATTCCTCGATGCCCGTTGTGCTGCCGGTGATAGCAGCCTTTTTCAGCGTCTGCAACAGGCCCGGATGCCACTTTTACAACAAAAGATGTTCTTAGCGGCGTTGGCAAGACACAACAACGATACTCCTGTTCCTTTGTCGATGTTTCAAAAATTTGTGTATGAGAAAGGCTATAAACAAGGAGATACCATTGATCTTAAGGTCAAAGCCATTGCGATTATTAATAATTTAGCGCGTATTTATGCATTGGCAAATGGTCTCACCATGCCTTCTACCTTAGGCCGTTTGGCGGCCTTGCCGGCTGGCTCAGGGTTGTCCACCAAAGATGCCCAAAACCTTCGTGATATCTGGTTGTTCTTAAATCGGTTGCGCTGGCGCCATCAGTTAGCCAATAACGTGACAGATAATCGAGTACCGGTGTCGTCATTATCGTCCATCGAGAGGCATCAGCTAAAGGCCGCATTTAAAGCCATTGAGCGAGCGCAACAGGCGGCAGTGATGAATTTTTCCGGAGGAATGAGTTAACTCATGTTTGCAGCCATAAAACAGTTCCTCAGGGGGTTACCGGCCTTGCCGACGTCTTGGCAGAATAGAGTCATCAAAGATGTGCCTTTGTTGGCGGTGGACCTGGAATTGACGTCGCTTAATGTGAATACCGCCAAAATCACTTCAGTAGGCTGGGTGGAAGGTAAAAACAACAGTATTAACCTAAGTCGATGTTTTTATTCGGTTACCCGAGCGAAAGGGGATTACGCCCAAAGTCCGGTTATTCACGGTATTACCGAAGAAGATGCTGCGGCAGGCATGCATATTCGTGAGGTATTAAAGGTGCTGTGCCAATACGCAGACACACATTTGTGGTTGTGTCACAACGCAAGTCTGGATTTGGGGATGTTAGAGCGAGTCTTTCATCAAACCGGAATAGACTGCCCGGATATTGTGTATTTGGATACATTGCAATTGGCGGTATACCAGCTAAAAAAGCATCATGAGGTTTTACCGCCCAACAGTGCCACCTTGTCGGTTTGTCGTCAGCGTTTGGATTTGCCCGCTGCTCCTGCTCATAATGCATTGGATGACGCCATGGCGACCATGCAATTATGGTTTGCTCAGAATCATGCCCTAAATGGTAATCGAGAGGTTAAAATTGGGGATTTGTTGCACACACGGGCCCTTTCGGTGCGGAAAATGAAAAAAATATGACCTTGTGGATTGACAATGTCATCGAATATCCGTAAATTGCGCACCCACAGTGAGGCAGGGTATCTACTCAGTATGTCTCGCGTTGCCCAGGTGGTGAAATTGGTAGACACGCTAGCTTCAGGTGCTAGTGCTCTAACGGGCGTGGCGGTTCAAGTCCGCCTCTGGGCACCATTTCTTTTTTTAACGGGTTACTCTGCCTGTTATCTCTCTCGTTATCTTCAATAAATTTTGTTATATCCCATTTAAAGGCTGTCTTTATCCAGCACCCTTTCTTAAAGCTTACGTTGACATCTACATACTTACTTAGCATTAAATGGAATAAACAAATAGGCTATGGGCTTGTTTAGTCCTTGGTTAATGAATGCAGGTGGCGTAATGTGGTAATGAACATAGACAACAAGTCAGTTTCAATGTGTCTTGTTTTTTATACGTAAGTCCCGTTTTTTCAGTATTTAGTCATAATTGGTTATGGAAAATTATACTTAAATAACCGGGCAGTTCATTACAATCATTGACTTAGGCCAATACATTTAATTGGATTAATAAATATTGCGATGACGGGTTAATGGGATATAGAGCGCCAATTTCGCCAAAAAACACAATGGAAAGCCTCCACAGATACAAATATTTGTTTCTTGGGCTTTCATTGGCGAGCCTGTTTTTGGTGTTATTTTGTCATTTGCCGGTGAATCTGAAACATCAGGATATTATTGCCAACTATAATAATACGAATGTGGTCGGCTATATCAAAGAAAGTTCATATAGGTACGATACCAACAATGGTATTTCTTTGGAATGCGCCATCAGTGTTCCCCAGAAAAATGAGTCATGTGGCCTAAAATTCTATTTACCTAAAGATCCCAGGACGGGGCGCTATCCTTCTTTTTCACGTCTGAAATATATTATTGTCGATGCCTCGGCCAACTCAACGCGGAAAAATATTCATGAAGGGCTCGGAATAACATTGCGTTCTTTACGTCCCGACAGAGACTATATCGATGGTGATTTTGGTACCACACGCTTTCAGTCAGTGCGTTTTGACCCCGATGGGGTACAGCAAATCGATGCGAACAGGTTTACCCTCGATGGCTGGTGGCAACGTAACTACGATGTGCCCTATGAAATAGCCACTGCGGATTTTTCTGAGGTGGTGAGTGTTTCGGTTTATCTGCCTACGGGCCCTAATGCTATCTCTCCGGGTAAATATGAAATACAGATTAAAAAACTGGTGTTTGTGCAGGAGATCATCACCGAATCTGTGGTAAATGCGCTACTTGCGCTAATCTGGCCCGTTTCTACCCTGATTTTTGTTGGCCATTTTCTGTGGCTGAAAAAGCGAGAATTGTCGCGCTTAAAAACCCTCAATCACTATAACAGCGAAATGGGCATGCTCAATCTAACTGGGTTTAAAAACCGCTTTCCTGATGCTATAAAATCGCCCATGACCTTGGTCAATATTCGCATTCGTAATTTTCGTGCGTTGCAACGGGAGTTTTCTCGTGAAACGGTGGTTGAGTTAGTACGCGCCACCTTTTTGCCGTTTAGTCGCGGGGGTAAAGACGGGCCATTATTAGTATATAAACAAGATGAAAATATTTTGCTGGTCATGGAGGAATGCGACGAAGCCTTTTTTGCGAACCTGGTTACTGCGTCACAGCGGGGGGTGAGCTTTTCATCCTTAGGGCATTTACGCCTTGACGTGAAAATTGGTATCACCCGGGGAGAGCCGGGTATTGCGGTAGATGAATTGCTGTCACAAACCACCATCGCGATTGATGCTATTTTAGATGCAGAGCCCAGTTACAAAATCTACGAACCCTACTTGCGTAAAGAATACCGACAGGCGCGGTTTATCGAACAGGAGTTGCGCAATGCGTTGGCAAACAAAGGGTTCTATATCGTGTTTATGCCCATGTACGATGCCCTGGATAAGCGTATATGTGGCGCAGAGGTGCTTATCCGTACTCAGCACTTACCGTTAGCGAGTTTCACTCCGGAACAGTTTATTTGTGTGGCAGAAAAAGTCGGATTAATCAGAGAGATTGATTTTTGGGTCATGGAGCAGGCTGTAGAAGCCTTGGCAAAAATCGAAGAGCCTAATTTTGTTTTATCGGTGAATATTTCTTCTAAAGAACTGATGGATACGCGCTTTGCCGATGAATTGTCCCGTTTGATTAAACAATATAAGGTGCGTCCGCAGCGTTTATGCTTAGAAATTACCGAGACTTTCTTCGTTGATGTGAACACCATTTGTTTTGAGTCTATTCAAGCATTGCGCGATTTAGGCGTGCGCTTGTCATTGGATGATTTTGGTACAGGGCATGTGTCATTGCAGCATTTGCTGAATATTCCCATTAATGAATTAAAAATAGACCGTAGCTTTGTGTGGAGTCTTGATAACGAGAAAAGCGCGGTAATAGTAGATGCGATTGTGTCTATTGCCCGTATTTGTGAATATGGTGTGGTTGCCGAAGGGGTAGAAACTCAAGAGCAACTAGAGAAGCTTATTGCCTTGGGATGTCGTTACTTTCAAGGCTATCTTATTGCTAAGCCTGATTCTCTCGAGGCACTACTATTGTGTTGTCGTAATGTGGGCGGGAAAATCAGTACTCTTAAAGTTCGCTAAGTGGGCGACGAAGGGGGATTGGGACATAAAACATCACTAAGTTATGTGTTGTCTGTGGCAAAAAAACTTAGCGGTGGGGATCTATTACATCAAGCAAGCGAGCGATTTGTTCGTTGACCTGTTGGAAGTCTGAATCGGTTAGTTCTTCCGGCTCGTATTTCATCCTATGTTCTACACGTGTTAACTCGCCATGTAATGCGCTAGCGCCTATTTCTCCTGCTGACCCTTTGAGGGAGTGAACCGCTAACAGTAAATCTGATGAAACGTTGTTAATGTCTGCCTGAAAAGGCGGTAAATTACTGACTTGCTCGATAAAAATGTGGATGAGTTTGTTATAGAGTGCTTCGTTATTCATTAGTCGACTAAGGGCACTTGGCTTGTCTAAAACGGGTAAATCACTCATTGGGCTTCATCCTGAACGCGACCTTCGGCATCGATATAGGTGAACGTATCTCTGCCATTGTCTTTGGCTTTATATAAACATTGATCGGCTTTAAGCATAATATCGTCAATGGTGTCTGGTTTATGGGGGCGATACGTGGCAGCGCCGCCGCTGATAGTGACCCTGCCAAGGGACGATTTTTTGTGGGGCATGGCTAATTGATGGATAGCTGTAATCACCCGTTTACACACCGTACTCGCGCCGTTTTCATCGGTATCAGGTAAAATCACCAAAAATTCTTCACCGCCTACTCGAATCAGACGATCCATTGGCCGAAGTAAAGCATCTTTGATGGTTCTTGCAAGCCGCAGTAAACAGGCGTCGCCTTCAAGATGACCATATTCATCATTAAATTGCTTAAAATAATCGATATCAAAAACTGCCAAAGACAGGGGGGTATTATCGCGAACGGAATCACGAGTGATATCCGGCAAACTGTCTTCCAAATAATGTCGATTATAGCTACCGGTTAATCGATCCGTGTAAATAAGATGCTCGAGTAAATCGGTTTTTATTTTGTGCGTAAGATGGGATTTAACGCGATTAATAAGGGTCGTGGCATTAACGGGCTTTTGCACAAAATCTACGCCACCGGCATTCCAGCACTTCTCTTGTTCTGCATCAGATATGGAGCCTGTGACAAATATCACCGGAATATGTTGGGTTTTGGGGTTAGAGCTGAGCGTCTTGCAGGCTTGATGACCATTGATATCTGGCATAAAGACATCCATCAGAATTAAATCTGGTGGATCTTCGGCACAGTATTCGAATGCTTCTTGTGCACTGGCAACCTGATCGCATTTTACCAGCTTTTCAAGAAGCGTATAGATAACCAGCCGGCTAGAGGCTTGATCGTCCACAATCAGGACCTTGCAGTCGTGAATTGAACGGTTGATTGGTCGATGTAGCAATCTGCTCCCCTAAAAATGGTACGTCAGTTAGATGAACACTAAAAAGAAGAATTCACAACATACGGAATTACACTGAGTAAGTATATGCGCCAAACGTCTATATTTCCTGACAAAATGAAGGGAAATACAACCATGTTAGCCCTATAGCAGCCGAATGCCGACAACGATAAATAGTACCATATTTGCCAGAGTACCTAAAAGGTAGAAGTAGCTTCTCGGACTGGGATTTTTATCGGTAGAAATCAGGTAATACAACAGCATATGCAGGATCCTAGCAATGGCAAAAATCCAGACTACGCAACCTAGTATGTTGGGAGAAACGCTAATAAACATCGCTAAAATTGCTGGTATAACAAATACCAGCGCATTTTCTAACGAATTGTGGAATGTGCGATGGCTGCGAAAGACAAATGAGTCATGCCCCAAATCTTCTCCTAACTTTCCGGGAATGGCCTTAGGCATACGAGCGTGAGCGAATGCCGCAACTAAACCTTGAATAAAGATGGTTAAGCACACAATCCACAGCCCTGATATGGCAAGATAATAGGTCGTAAACATGGTAGTCCCCAATGTACTTTCTTTTGTTTCGTTTTAGCAGGATTAAAAGATCACTTTGATGTTAGCGTTAGAAGTAATGCTCCATGATCCTATTTACTTGTGGTTTCTGCCTTTTCAAGTTCTTCCCAAAGTTTGGCAAATTGCAGGCTGACTTTATGGGATGGCGCTAGAAAAGGAAGCGGTGTCCGTTTGGAGTGTGATTCTTTTACTTTCACGGTGCTATGGATCTTTTGCTCGAATACCGGCAAAGATTTGGCTTTTAATGCGCCAATAAGTTCAACAGGAAGTTTAGCCTGGGCATTAAACTGGTTAATGACAATACCTTCAAATTGTAAGCTGGGATTATGATCGGCTCGCAATTCCAACACATTTTGTAATAGACGGTCGATGGCTTGTATTGAGAAATCATCGCAATCAAAGGGAACTAAAAAGCTGTCAGCGGCAATAAGGGCGGCTTTTGAATAGAAATTAAAGTTTGGCGGCGTGTCGATATAAACCCGATCGAACTGGTCCTCTAATTCTGCCAGGGTTTCTTTGAGTTTAAACATTTTGTACCGGTTTTCGAGCTCTCGCTCAAGGTCAGCGAGGCTTGGGTGTGCCGGTAACACAAACAGTCCATTGTATGCCGTCGGCCGGATAAAAGCCGTGGGTGGCTCAGGTTTGGCAAACCAGCCCGCAACTTGTTTAAACATATCGGCTACGGTGAGCCCGTCATCGTTAATATCAACACCACAGTAATGAGTACTGTTGCCTTGGGCATCAAGATCTACCAGCAATGTACGAAACCCCTGACGGGCACTTTGTGCCGCCAAGTTGGCGCTAATTGTCGACTTTCCCACGCCACCTTTTTGATTAAACACGACACGTTTCATCTGTATCTCCGGTGAGAATGCCACATTGTTGCCTAAAATATGCCCAATCATACGGGGTCTTGTAAAGGCTAATCATTGATAAACCTGAAACCTGCATAGCTTTAACGGCGATCTTGGCGGCGTGTGAGAAGGGGACAAACACGGTGAGTCAACATATAAACAATGTGAATTAAATGTAAATGTTGTTATTTTAATGTATAATCTCCTAGCTTACCCAGTTTGGAGGACACGCCGATGCTGGTACGTACGTTGTACATTAAATATATAATATTATTGCCTTTTTTTATGTTAGCAGGCTGTCAGAGTACGTTAATCTCCGATAGCAACAATAAGGATACAGTTTTACTACGAGATGATCTATTCCCAGATTATCAAACTGTTGAGATTGAAACACCCGAAGAGGTTTTTGCTTTGGATGCTGATGCGCGAGGATTTGTAAAAAGCACGCAGTTGACAACCAAATCAGAAAGCGAAAATCTTAAAAATTTAGTCAGGCAGATTTTTCATCATTCTGAATTAGGACTTCAGTACAAAACCGATGCAAACTCAATTGCATCTGAAACCTTTGCCAATCAGGCGGCTAATTGTTTGTCATTAACGATAATGACTTACGCTATGGCCCGTTATGCTGGTTATGATGCCACGTTTTACGAGGTGGAAATACCGGAGTTTTGGACGCGTCGACAGGGGATGAACCTGCTGAACGGGCATATCAATCTTCGTGTTTCGTTGCCAAGTAATATACAACACCGGCAATTCACCGATGATCATGTTGATGTGGATTTCGATCCCGGGGTGATACGATCAGATTTTCCCCGAAACGCGATTTCTCAAAATGAAGTACTCGCTATGTTTTACAACAATAAAGGCGCCGATGCCTTATTGGCGAAACAGAATACCCAAGCGTATGCTTATTTTAAAAAAGCGGCATCCTTGTTTGATGGGTTCGGTTCTACCTGGGTTAATCTTGGTGTAGTGTACCGGCGCATGGGCGCTTACGATGCGGCTAAAGCGAGTTATGAAAAAGCGCTAAGGTTAAATGATAATAACCTTACGGCTTGGGAAAACTTAGCGGTCTTGTATAAAATTCAAGGCGATAAGGGCATGGCTGGGCGGATCAGCAAGCGTATAGAGGCTAAGCGGGATGCAAATCCGTTTTATCACTATATTCTTGGCGAGGAGGCATTAGATTACGGTGAGCCAGAAATGGCGTTAAAGTATTTCCAACGAGCTAGACAATTAGATCGCACGCAGCCTGAGATCCTTTATGGTATCGGCAAGGCCCATTATGAGCTTGGCGATATTGACAAAGCACTGGCTTATTTAAAACTGGCCGCAAAACATGCGCCTAATGAGCGAGACCAAGACAGGTATCTCTCCAAGTTATCCAGTTTGCAAAGTGCAAATTAAAACGAGTCGCTTATAAAAAATGCCAGTTAGCTAAGCTAACTGGCATTTTTGGGTTTTGCGCTATTGTATGTGTTAAATCACACCGAGTTCTTTTAGCCTCTCTTGCAAGTAGGAGTGAGCGGTGTGTCTTTCTGACAAAAGCACGTCGGGTCGAGGATGTAAAAAGAGGGGCAGTGAGATACGCGACTTGGTCATGTCTGCGCCATCGGGGTTAACCACACGGTGTGTGGTAGACGGAAAATAATGTCCCGACGCTTCTTGCAGCATGTCACCAATATTCACAATGAGATTACCAAAATCGCAAGGCACATCAATCCAGCTACCGTCTTTTGCCTGTACCTGTAACCCGGGTTCATTTGCCGAAGGCAAAATCGTGATGAGGTTGATATCTTCGTGAGCCGCGGCTCTTATGGCATCGGCCTCTTCGTTACCTTGTAATGGCGGGTAATGCAAAACACGCAGTAAGGTTTGATCGCTATCTTTAATCATGTTGGATAGCGGCTCACTGTAATGTTTGCTTACCTCCGTTGGCGATTGGGCTTCAATCCAACCGAGCAGTTCCTGGGCTAGGGTATTCGCCTGGGCGTAATAGTCGGCAAGCTGAGGGCGTAAGGCAGGAGGACATTGTCCCCATGGGTAAAAATGAAAATACTCTTTAATGTCTTTTTTGGTAAACCCTTTCGCCACTTCAGAAACGCTTTGTGGGAAGAAGCCGTCTTGGGTGCCTTTGTTATAAAGATAGTTATTTTTCTCTTCACCATCAAAAAATGTCTGCCAGGAATCATAGATACGGGTTACCGTAGCCTGCGTAATAGGGTGGTTTTTAAGTACACCAAATCCGGTTTCCCGCAAAGATTCGACAAACTCTTCTTGTGCTGTGGGCGACTGATAATCTACCGCTTGTAATTGCATAATATTTTCCTGTTCAAACGACAGCCGAATTATAGAAAAATCTCTGTCTTCGTGAAAGAAACCGTTGTTGATTTGCATCAACATTCTATTTTTTGCTGGCCAGTAATGTATACAAAACTGACCATTTGGTCTACTTAAGGCCAATAAAAAAGTGAGCCATGCTCACTTTTTTATTGTAATGGGTTAAGCTAATGACAGGTAAAAACCAGCCAGTGCTGCACTCATTAAATTCGATAGTGTCGCGGCAAATACAGCCTTTAAACCAAGCTGAGCGATTTCTTTACGCCGTGTTGGTGCCATGGCACCAATGCCACCCATTAATATGGCGATGGATGAAAAGTTAGCAAAACCACATAACGCGAAGGTAATAATAGCGCGGGATATATCCGACATTTCATTTTGATGCTTAAGAAAATCAAGATAAGCCACAAACTCGTTTACCACGAATTTTTGACCAATAAAGCTGCCGGCCAGTTGTGCTTCATCCCAGGGGACCCCAATAGCCCATGCTAAGGGTTGTAAAAGGTAACCGAGAATGGCTTGGAAAGTCACATCTTCATAGCCAAGTAAACCGCCAGCCCAGCCAATTAAACCATTGAGCATGGCAATCAGAGCCACGAAGGCCAGTAACATGGCGCCAACGTTCAGTGCCAGCTGTAAACCCGATGCAGCACCACTGGCGGCGGCATCAAATACATTGGCATAGGCCGTTTCCGAGGCATCAATTTCGTCCAGTCCGTCTTTGGCTTTTTCGGTTTCCGGAAGCATAATTTTAGCCATGAGCATACCGCCTGGTGCGGCCATAAAGCTGGCTGCCAAGAGGTATTTTAATTCGACGCCCATACCCGCATAGCCTGCCATCACTGAACCGGCGATGGAGGCTAAGCCTCCTACCATTACAGCAAAGAGTTCAGAACGGGTCATATGGGGAATAAAAGGGCGAACCACTAACGGCGCTTCGGTTTGCCCCACAAAAATATTGGCGGCGGCGGACATACTTTCTGGGCGGCTAGTGCGTAATACTTTTTGCAAAAATCCGCCGATAAGATTGATGATCCAGCCCATGGCGCCTAAATAGTAGAGCACGGCAATAAGGGAAGAGAAGAAAATAATAACGGGCAGTACGTTGAAGGCGAAGATAAAACCGAGGGATTTATCGCCAACCGGGCCAAAAACAAAATTGATCCCTTGTTGGCTATAACCGATGATATTGGCTACGAAGTCGGTCATGGCGAGGAGCATGTTAATGCCAGGCTCAAAGTACAGAATAAACGCACCAATGAGCGCTTGAATGGCAAATGCGCCACCTACAGTCCTAAAATTAATCTGTGAACGGTTCGACGAAAGCAGATATGCGATGCCCAATAGCAGCGCAATGCCCAGTAAACTCACCATAACGATGTTCCTTTATTATTGTAATGCCTGTTGTATATGTGACTTGATCACATCCAGGGCAATTTGGTTTTTTCCCCCTTGCGTTACCACGACATCGGCCGTAAAACGGCTTGGTTCGATGAATTGGTGATACATGGGTTTTACGGTTGATTCATACTGTTTTGCGATGGAATCCAGGGTTCTGCCGCGCTCTTTTACGTCCCGCATCATACGGCGCATCAGACAAATATCCAATGGTGTGTCAATGAAGATTTTCACATCATAATGGGGTAATAATTCAGGGCGAGCTAAGAGCATAATGCCCTCTAGGATAATAACCGGAGCCGGGGCTAGGCGTTCAGTATCCGGAAGGCGGGTATGGGTTTTGTAGCAGTAATGGGGGTAATCGATAGGTTCGCCATTACGGAGTGCTTGTAAATGGGCTTTGAGAAGTTCATGTTC
>NZ_JBAHZB010000011.1:0-26431 GCF_036697315.1 Alteromonas sp. 14N.309.X.WAT.G.H12 | reverse complement strand
GCATTGGGATGATCGTAATTGTTTTTTTCCCTGGCTTCCATGGGCAGATGGTCCTGCGCACGATAGTAATGATCTTCTCGTAAGATCTGAACTTGACGGCCTTGTACACTGAATGCATTAAGTAGATTTTCAGTGAAAAGTGACTTGCCAGAGCCTGATGCTCCGGATATGGCTATTATTAATGGCGACTGCATAACTCTGAAAGGGCTGATTTTCCTCTTTCAAAGATACGCATTTGCCCCTCGCGAATCAATCTATAATTCACGATATTTACGAAGTGTTACCGCGCTTCTATTTGCCGAGTATCACAATATCCTCGTCTTTAAGAGGAGGAAGCGCATAAGAATGTTGTTTTGAACGAGACCCTTCGCCTTGTGCTCTAGGGGGGTAAAATTTCTCTTTTTCTTTCGGGTAGTGACTAAAAACCTCATCAAGGGTTGCCCGTATTTCACTTAGGGTTTTATCTAAGTTGGCGTTAAAATCCGGTTTCTTGCGTTTTGTATGCCCCAATTCGATTAACCGCAAAAATACGCGATTTGCTAGTATAATTAGGGGTTGAGGCACATCTTTATTTTGAGGCAAGGTGGCTTCTGGATTTTCAATGCAAAAACGTACCAAGGCCGCATAAAAACAAAAGGGTTTATTTTGCATTGTGACCATTGTGGAGTCGACACCATTGCCAATGGATTTTGTTGTCATATCAATGACTAACTTAGGCTCAGGCGGCTGTATTGCGGTTGTTTCTTCGGCTTTTCTACGCGCACTTTTTAAACGCAACTCAAACATTAACGGTGTTAACAAGAGTGCCGCGAGTATGGCCAAGGGATGAAGGCTAAGGCCAGACTGTAAAGGTAGCATGCCCACAACAATACGAATTTGTTGTTCGGCCGTTTGTAACTGTATCGTTGATTCAACCACATACGCGGGGGGAGGCTCATAAGCGGCTACATCTTGTATAGAATGAATGGAAATGGGGTAGTGACGGTTGGATAAAGTGGTATTAAACCGATTGATATACTGGGCTACCGCCGCTTCGTTTACCGGCGTATTTAAGGTTTGATTACCCACATCTAAAAAGGCCATATCCAGGCTAATACGCTGTTCAATATAATCCAGTGCGGTATGGCGCTTAAAATAGGTCGCCATAATTTGCCCTGCTCCTACCATCGATTGGAACAGACCGAACAATAAGAGTGCGATGAGGGCTGCTTTGAGCCACTGCGGCGCTGTCAATTCACTCAATCGTTGCATCGATACACGGGTCCTTTAGCTCGATTTGCTGATAATATTTATTGGTCTGGGAAGCGGACATACTAACCACAACCTGTTGAACAGCACAGCGAAGATCAGTATTGCGGGTGGGCATTTTTAAATACCATCGCGTACCACTGACGCCGTTTTCCAAGGCGGTGATGTAGCTTTTCGACAAGATATTGGAATCATTTTTATCCCAATAAGAGGCGATCATATCCACTTCACCTGCCAACAATACACGACGCAGCTCTTGATGGGAGTTGTAGTATTGCAGTTTGATATTGTTTTCATTTAGCCCTAAAGATTTTAAAACCGTTTTAGGCACAATATGTCCTGAACGACTGCTCGGATAGTCGAGAATACCAATGCGTTTGCCTAACAAATACTCTTTGCTGAGTTCGGGTTTTTCCTTTAAAGCAATAAAATAAGCGTTGTAATCAGGGTGAGTGGCTATTTCTTCATAGCCATATATCTCACTGGCACCAAAGGCATTGACCACATTGTTCTTTACTAGGGCCAAATCACTGACTCCGTGGTTGATATACCGGAAGGTATCATAATCACTTTGTCCTATCGTGATCTTCACATTGCCAAACTGACGCTTGATTACCGGGTTAATACAAAACTCTTTACGGGCTAATTGGGCAAAAGAAGGCTCGGTGAGATACACATCGAAGTTATCTGTGTTTGAAGACAGGGGAGCAGGACAGGTTAATACCTGGGCCGTTTGCGGCTCTATGGCTGCGATTTTCTCGTATTTTTGATAAAAACCGACAATCAGGCAGCTGAAGCCTATTAGCACCACAATTGGTAGTCTAAATGAGTTGGGTATTCGCAAGGTGACCAATGAATTAATAGTTCGTAGTCTTATTTGTTCATGGGATTTCACCAGTTAAGCTTATTTATTGCAATAGGTAAGTTTATTTTAAGAAGTTAAGTGTATGAAAAATAGTAAAATTAAATTAATGATCCTGAATTGCAATAAACGGTGGTTATCCATAAGAATTAAGCGTTGAATTGAACTACTGTTAACCGCAGATACTTGACGAGAGTATTGATACCAATAACCAGACCAAATGTTCTGGTAAAAAATAAAAATATCAGTTAAGTCAATGCGTTATATTTCTATGAAATGATCGTACTGTCATTAAGCTGAAACAATACTTATCAACAATGTCAGTGGTTATCAGTTAAAGTCGGTAGCACCATATTTTTTCTGTTTTGATGATGCTACCGTTTGTTGATTGTGATCTGAGGAAAAGCCAAACCTCCAAAGTGCATGGCTTTTCCTCGGTCAGAATCGCAAAATGCAGTGAACCACTTTTAACAATTATAATAATGTTCACTGAAAACCGTTTTATGCCTTTATATAGGTATCTGACGGCAGATTATATTCCGGCCACCATTCTGGTGGCTGGTCTCTTTCTTTTTCATAACGAAAGAGACGGTTACCTGCTGCAATAGTATGGATAATTTTTTGGCCTAGTGAAGGACTCAAGTGGTAATTGGTAGAACGCCAGTTATTACGCAAAGATTAAAAAGCGTACATTTTGAGATTAAATAAAGGTCACTGTCACATTAGTGTAATATAATATGCTCAGAATCGCGCCAAAGTGACATTCTCCTGGAATGATTGGACAACAATAATTAGCCAACGTTCAGGATTATTTTAAAAACGATAGGGAAACACACACATGTTTAACAAGTCTAAGCTTAGCCGCGTTGCGTTAGCGGTGGCTGTGGCTGCTGGTCTGTCGACTGCAGCTTTCGCCCAGGAAACCTCCTCTGCTATTAAAGGCAGTATCGTCGGTCCACAGGGTTCCCCTGCTGCCGGCACGACAATTACCATCACTCACGTCCCCACAGGATCCAAAAAAGTTGTTACGGTGAATAACGCCGGTCAGTTCAGCTTGCAAGGTCTGCGTGTTGGTGGTCCATACAGAATGGAAATTGATTCTGATTCCTTTGACGATAAAACCATCAGCGATTTGTTCCTTCAGTTGGGGGAGCCTACGGTATTGAATCTGGCGTTAACCGACGAATCCAGTATCGAGCGTATTCAGGTGACGGCATCTCAGATGGGAGCCGATGTGTTCGGTCAACGAAGCCCAGCGACGACGTTTAATCTTGACGATATCCAGTCTGCCCCGTCTGCTAACCGTGATTTAAAAGATATTGTGCGTGTTGACCCACGTATCAGTATTTCAGAAAGCGATGGCGAAGAAGCGATTATTTGTGGCGGTGGTAACCCACGTTTTAGTGCATTGACCGTAGATGGCGTTAGAATGAACGACAGTTTTGGTCTTAACCAAAACGGTTACCCCACAGTTCGCATGCCTTTCTCGTTTGATGCCATTGATCAGGTTGCCGTGGAATTAGCGCCTTTCGATGTTCAGTACGGGGGCTTTACTGCCTGTAACATCAACGCGGTGACCAAATCCGGTACTAACGAAGTTCACGGCGGCGTATTCTACGATTTCACTAGCGATTCCTTAATGGGTGATGAAATTGAAGGCAGCGATGTTGATACCGGCAACTTTACCGAAAAACGTTACGGTGTAAACGTTGGTTTACCACTGATTAAAGACAAGCTTTTCTTCTTTGGTGCCTATGAAAAATTAGAAGGTGCGCAAATCTTTAACTACGGCCCATACGGTAACCAGGTTTCTGATGCTGATCTTGAACGTATCCGTGAAATCGCATCTACTGTATATGACTATGATATTGGTGGTATGCCAGGTTCAATGCCTGTTGAAGATGAAAAGGTTTTAGTTAAATTAGACTGGAACATCAATGACGATCACCGTGCATCACTGGTTTATAACTACAATGATGGTTTCCGTATCGACCAATCAGACGACTATTCTACCGCTCTGTCTTTAAGCAGTCACTTCTACGAAGTGGGTGCTAAGCTGAATTCTACGGTGGCGTCCTTATACTCTGATTGGACAGACCGTTTTTCTACTGAAATTCGTTTAGGCCATATTAGCCTGACTAACCGTCAGAACTCCCTGGATGCCGACAGCGGCTTCGGTGAAGTGCGTATTGATAACGTTAATGGCGCAGATGTATACATCGGCCCTGATGATTCTCGTCAATCTAACGAAATGGACTGGAACAGCACGACTGCCAAGTTTGCTGGTACTTACTATCTTGATAACCACACGATTACTGCGGGTTACGAGTGGGAAACCTTAGAAGCGTATAACCTGTTCATGCAACATACCATTGGTGAATACCGTTTCAATACCATAGATGATTTTGAAAACGGTTTGGCCGATGACATTTACTACAATAACTCTGCCGGTACTAACAATCCTTCTGACGCTGCGCAGCGTTTTAGCTACGATACCCATACCCTTTACATTCAGGATGAATGGGTTATCGATGACCTGACGTTACTCTTTGGTCTTCGTTACGACAAGTACACCAGTGACGATAAGCCTAAGTACAATTCGGTATTTGATGAGCGTTATGGCTATGACAATACCACCACCTTCGATGGTATTGACTTATTGCAGCCTCGTGTTGGTTTCAACTATGTGTTGAATGACAACATGGAATTACGCGGTGGTGTCGGTCTGTACTCAGGCGGTAACCCCAACGTATGGCTGTCTAATTCCTTCTCTAACGACGGTATTACTAACATCGATACTTACCGCAGCGACTTCTATTTATTTGATGACGCCGGTACGACGGTTCCTTTAGTTAATGGTGGCAGCTTAATTTATTCCCCGCTTCAGGAAATGTACGATGAGGTGGCTGATGCGGATCCTGCATTGGGTGAAGAACCATCTACCAACGCGGTTCATCCTGACTTTGATATTCCAAGTGAATGGAAGTTTAATTTAGGCTTTACTTGGGTAACGGATGACGACTATGTATTCCAAGCAGATATCTTGCACAATAAAAAGCAAGATAGCGCACAAATCATCAACGTGGGCTGGGATACAGAAAACGTAACCTATGCAGCGGATGGTCGTCCTATCTATGATTACATTCAAGTGGGTGAAGACGATGAAGGTGATGCGGTATATCGTCATTACCTTAAGAGTGACCTGGTGCTGACGAACGCAGAGAAGGATGGTAGTTCAACGACGATTTCCTTCGCGGTTCAGAAAAGCTATGATTTCGGCTTGGATGCAAGCGTAGGTTATGCGTATAACCGTTCGAAAGATGTGACGCCAATGGCAAGTTCTGTGGCTTATTCTAACTTCACGAACTTCGCCTCATCTGATCCGTTAAACCCAGGTATTGCGACGTCTAATTACGAAGTTCCGCATCGTTTCACGTTAAACCTGCGTTACTCAACTGAATTCATAGACGGTTATAAAACCAGCTTCTCATTATTCGGCTCTAGTCAGAAAGGACGTCCTTTCTCGTACACCTTCTCTGATATCAATATCGGTGAAGCTCAATACGGAACTGACAATGCCTTGCTGTACATTCCGGAAGTGGATGATGCGAACGTAACTTATGCGGATGGTTTCGACCAAGCAGCATTCAATGATTTCATTGATCGTGAAGGTTTGACCCGCGGTGAGATTGTAGCGCGTAACTCGCAAAACGCTGATTGGTATACCCGTTTCGACTTCCGTCTTGATCAACAACTGCCTGGTTTCATGGAAGGGCATTCAGCGACAGCTTATTTTGTGTTGAAAAACGTGGGTAACTTCCTCAATGATGATTGGGGCGTAAGAGAAATTGGTCCATTCGTATCAGCACCTGTACTACAGGCTGACCTGAACTCTGACGGTACTTACACTTACAACGAGTTTTATGATGATAATACTAACCAAAACGGTTACTTCAACGAACAGTCGTTGTGGCAAATCCGTATCGGTGTGAAGTACAACTTCTAATCCTTAGGTTAATTAAAAAAACCGCCCTTTACCGGCGGTTTTTTTGTGTCTGTTGAATAGCCTGATGCACATTTTGGTCTTCTGTTCCTAATATCATTCAAGTGCCGTGGCTGGCAAAACAGAGTAAAGCAGCCTAGGAAAATCCCACTCTCTTAATGTACTGCCGCTGACGCCCATATTTACCAGAAAGTGTATGTTCTTGCGCCCTATGTACAAAAAAGCCGTCAGGGAAATCCTGACGGCTTTTAACGTTCTATTACCTTAGCTTGGTTTAGAAGCTGGCTTGTACTTTAAATGACATAGTACGGCCCAGTGGATCGTACAAGGTATCATCATAACCACGGAAGTAGGTGTCATCGTAGGTGATCATTTCATCGGTAAGGTTAGAAATCCCGCCCGTTACACGAATATTGTCGTTAACCTGATAAGACACGGTAATGTTGTGATTGAAGTAATCATCAGCATAGTCGTAGTAACTATACATAGTGTCACCGTTCGCACCGATAAATAGGGTACGCCATGCAACAGACCATTTATCACCGTCGGTCCAATCTAGGGTGATGTTACCACGGTTGTCTGGGTAGAATAGCTCTCCTGCATATTCAGTCCCTTCTTCTTCGTAGCTAAATACGTGGGAGAATTCTAAGCTTGCACCAAATTCACCGATAGACGTAGGCAAACGGTAATCCGCTGAAACATCTAGCCCGCTAGTGGTAACTTCTGAGTAGTTAGTATAACCAGAAGTGATAGATACGATCTTACCGTCATCATCACGTTCAATATTTGACGAGCTACCATCGGTATCAAGATCAATTAAATCGTCAACGTCAATACTTTCGATTTTATTTTCGTAGTCGTACTGGTAATAAGACACTTCAAATGAGAAGTTGTCGGTGACATCATAGACCACGCCCAAGGTTAATGAGGTGGAGTTCTCTGGTTTAAGATCTGGGTTACCACCGTAATACGTGAGGTGCTGTTGAGTCGTCGAACAATAACTTGTATCTGCTGAGGCATTACCTAAGGTATCGCAGTAATAAGTATCATAGGCACTTTCAAAGCTGTACGAAATGGTAGAGAACAGTTCGCTCATTGTGGGTGCACGGAAAGCTTCACCCCAGCTGACGCGTAATAACATATCATCCGTTGGACGCCAGGTTACCCCTAATTTAGGCACTGTGTCAGAGAAGTGTGACGTGGAGATTTCTTCCCCGGTGTCCCCTTCAAGGTCATAGCCGTCGTAACGTAACGCCGCTGACACTTCTACGTCTGCAGGAAGCTCAATGGCCCACTCAGTGTAATAGGATTGACGCTCACGGGTGGCATATACGTCATCACCGCCAGAACCACCAGATATAATGCCTAAGGCCGATTCCGGATCAGACATTTGGGTAAAGTCTAAGTTAGAATACTCAGCACCAAATACCGCGCTTACTGTCATAAAGTTGTTTTGGAATACCTGGCCAGAAATATTGCCGTCGATAATATCCCGTAATTGGTCAGATTGATAAATACCGGTATGTTCTGCTTCTTCCAGCAAATCTGAGTTATATTCAATCCAGTCTTCAGTACTTAAGCCCTGAACATTGAACAAATCCAGTTCTTCGCTGTCTATTAAGTCCTGAACCACCGTATCGTTAACCAGGTTGTAGTTGAATACTTCTTCTTTTGACGTAGTGCGCTGATAGTAAAGTTGCCAATCCCAGTCAGAGTCGGCCAAGGTAAAGTAACCTTCCAAACCTGCGACGATTTCAAAATTGGTTTTTTCAGTGGTGGCATCACGGTTGCCCAAACTTGTGGTTCGGAAATATACGGTACCGTCGGTGCCATAGGGGTTCATGGCGTTATCGGCATCAATGGTCAGGGTAGATGTGGATACCGGCGTCGCCGCATATCGGGAATCCGTGGTAGTTTGGGTGGCAGAGAAGCGAGAGATAAATTCCAGGTTATCAGCAAGGGTATACTGAATCTTGGTCATGATGGAGTTTTTCTCAGTGGCCCCATATAACCAGGTGGAGTTACCATAGTAATAACCACAGCGATCACCGGTATCTACTGTATCATCGATGTCTTCACAAAGGTCACTGTTGTAATAGTAACTGTCGGTGTCGCTATCATAGAAGTTAGCAACGGGGCTGTAAGTAGAATAGCCAACATCTTCACCCACCACAGCGGCATCGGTGACTTCCTGGGTATTTTCATGTTCGGCAACGAAGACAATGCTGCCTTTATCGTTGGTTAAACCTGCTGCAAAGTTATATCGGTTAGAATCACCGCCGTCTACACCTGGATCTTCAAAGGTATAGCCTAATTCCACACCATCAAAGCTTTTTTTGGTGATGATGTTAATTACACCTGCCACCGCATCTGAACCATAGATGGCCGATGCACCGTCGCGTAATATTTCAATGCGCTCTACGATAGACATAGGGATCATGGACATATCTGACGATGAACCACCGTCATAGCCTAAACCCGGTAAGCGTCTGCCATCTAAAAGTACCAAGGTGGCACCAGAGCCTAAACCACGCAGGTTAACTTCGCTGGATGCCGATGCACCAGAGCCATAACCTGATTGGCCACGGTAGGAACCAAAGGTGTTGATAGAAGAATTACGTAATACTTCTGCTACGGACGTATCACCGGATAACTCGATAGATTCTGCAGTGATTACCGTAACCGGGGATACCGATTCTAAATCGGTACGCTTAATACGTGAACCTGTTACTTCGATTTTTTCAATTGGTGCAGCTTCTTCCTCATCAGCGCTTTGTGCAAAGGCTAGAGGTGTGGTTAGCATACTTGCGGTACCCGCAAGTAACATACTGCGTTTTACTGCCAAACTAAGTCGTTTGTTCTTAAACATTAGAGTCCCCTGTCTTGAAGGTGATATTAAATAAAAAATTCATCTTCGTTTGTTGTATTTATTTTTTACGGATGTATCCGGTCGGGGGAATTAAGCACTTCATCGGGATGTTTGGCAATTTACATTTATTGAAATTTGCACGAATTAAGCCGTATTTACCGAAAAATTACATTGCTATAGGAACTATTTACAGTGAATGGGTTTTGGGTTGTTTGTTTTTTGTTCGCGATGTTGTTTTTTTAAAATCTATATTTATTTTGAATAAATGTAAAAAGCTTTTCCTTAAAGTTAAAGATGTATAGTGGTGTGTGAGGGAGAGTAGAGCGCAGGGTATGATGCAGGTTTAGAGGAAGTTTGCACTAACTTTACGTTAGTTTTCACAAACCTTAAAGTTAATTTGCTAGATTAGCAGCGTGTGTTTCTAATTTGTATCTCCTTGGTACGATTTAGTTTTAGCCGCCATATTTTATATGGCGGCTTTTTTTTGTGCTTTTTTAAATTTAATTGGGCGATTTTTAATTATTATAAAATTTGATTTTTGATAGAAATTAAACATTTTCGAATAAATCTTCAACACGTTGTCTTAATTCTTCAATGTGCGTGACATCAGCCGGTGCAATAAATATGGTATCGTCCCCGGCGATGGTGCCTAATACGCCATCTTTTTGACTCAATGAATCCAGTAATCTTGCGATAAGTTGTGCTGCGCCAGGGCTGGTTCTTATGATAACCATCACATTATTGTGTACAATGTCTAGGACAAGTTGTTTTAGTGGGCTTTTTGCCGTAGGCATTCCTAGTTCAGGTGGTAGGCAATAAACCATATCGCCGCGAGCGTTTCGTGTGCGTACTGCGCCAAACTTACTGAGCATGCGAGACACTTTTGACTGGCTGATATTGTCAAAAGCCTGAGATTTTAGCGCTTCTACAATTTCACCTTGAGAACCGAAGCTTTCCGCTTTTAGGATTTCTTTAAAGGCTTTGATCAATTTTTCTTGTTTTAAATTGGCCATAATTTCCTGTCGTAATTGGTGTTAGTAAAGACTTACGCTAATATTGTGCCGTAGCCCACTCGCTTAAGCAATGTTAGTGCATATTAATTCATGATATTGCATAATTTTTCAGTGAATGCCCGATATTCACATAAGATGAGGATTGGGCCATTGAGTTTTGCCGAGCGTTGTTTTAGTGTGACGCTCCGTTTATTTGACAAGTAAATATCCATAGGAGAAATGGTATGAAAGTAGCCGTGTTAGGTGCTGCCGGTGGTATTGGTCAAGCGTTGTCATTGTTGTTGAAAACACAATTGCCTGCTGGTTCTGAATTGGCATTGTACGATGTTGCGCCCGTTGTTCCAGGTGTTGCAGTAGACCTGAGCCACATACCCACAGCGGTGAAAGTTACCGGTCATGGTAAAGATGACTTGGGCGGAGCACTGACAGGTTGTGACGTAGTTCTGATCCCGGCGGGTGTACCTCGCAAGCCTGGTATGGATCGTTCAGACTTGTTCAATATCAACGCAGGTATTGTGAAAGCCCTTATCGAAGGTGTGGCTGATCATTGTCCTTCTGCTTGTATCGGTGTAATTACTAACCCAGTAAATACCACGGTTGCTATTGCAGCTGAAACACTGAAAGCAAAAGGGGTTTACGATAAGAACAAATTGTTCGGTGTAACAACCCTTGACGTTATTCGTGCAGAAACCTTTGTTGCTGATTTAAAAGGACTGGACGTTGCTAGTGTTCACGTTCCTGTTATCGGTGGTCACTCTGGTACAACGATCCTGCCTCTGTTATCACAGGTTGAAGGTGTGTCTTTCACCGATGACGAAGTGGCTAGCCTGACAACTCGCATTCAAAATGCAGGTACCGAAGTGGTTGAAGCTAAAGCCGGTGGCGGTTCTGCAACCCTTTCTATGGGACAAGCGGCTGCCCGTTTCTGTCTGTCTTTAGTTGCAGCGATGCAAGGTGAGAATGTGGTTGAGTACACTTACGTACAAACTGACGACAGCGATGATGCTGCCTTCTTCTCTCACCCTGTTCGTTTAGGACCAAATGGTGTAGAAGAAATTCTGCCTTACGGTGACCTAAGCGCCTTCGAACAGAAAGCAAAAGATGACATGCTGGAAGGTTTACGTGGCGACATCAAAATTGGTGTTGAGTTCGTAAACGGTTAAGCGAAGTCTATTGAATCAAAAGCCGGCTTTTTATAAGCCGGCTTTTTTGTATTTGTACTTATGTTCGCTAGTAAATGTCGCGATGATAACGTTGCGTATCGATGAGAAATTGTACTTTTTCTTCACCCAGGATAGCTAATAGCGCGCCATGTACGCCTTCTCCCATTCCTTCATAACTGCCGCATACATAAATTTGCCCTCCAGCGTCGACTAAGGCTTTTACGTCCTTTGCCGATTGCACGAGCTTGTCTTGCACGTATTGGGGCTGATTAGGACAGCGAGAGAAAACCTTATCCACCCGAATTGTGCTGGATTTAATCGGGGTATCTAAGGTTTGTTCAAGAACATCGTCTTTGTCTGGATAACGCTCGCCATAGAGTAGCCAAATACGGCTTGGCTTAATGGCTAAAGCAGGTTGAGTGAATTTGCTCAGCTGTGCACGTATGCCGGCCAAACCGCTTCCGGCGCCAATAAGCAACAATGGCGAAGTCAGCGCAGGAATGTGGCAGGCGGGGTTAGGTTTTATTTTTCCTTTGACTTGCTCTGCGACAGTCACATAGTGCGTTAGCCAGCCAGAGCCTAATCCCAGTTTACCGTTATCCAGTTTGTGCTGACGAACAATCAGCTTTAGCTGTTTTTCTTCAGGTATCGACGCAATGGTATAACTGCGAGTTGCGTTAAGGGGAAGGGCCGTTAAGCTAGCCACCGGCGATGTGTCGGTTTGCGGTGAATTAAGCTGCCGATAGGTAAGCCAGCGCTTGGCAGTCCAGGCTTGATTTTCAAAGTCAAATTCTAAATCGGGGCTAATATTGTGGTTGTGCAACCAGCGGGTAACTTCCAGTTCGCTGTTTGCTGGTAATATATCGAGAATATCCCCCGCTTCCCATGACATCCGGTCACTGAAAAAAGAAAGTTCGAACAGCGGGGTTTCGGAGGTTTTATTTAATTGGGTACGATTGTCTAAAATAAAATTGTTCGATGTTCCTGTGGCAAAGAAAACGGCACTTTTGCCTGTTTCTCCTTTGGCATGATCCAGCCGGGTAAGGGCTGCACCCGCCGTTGCACCGTGTTTTTCAAGTAATTGATACAGCTGTTCGCCAAAAGCACAGAAGTGGGGATAATGACTGTCACCGAGGGCAACCACATCAAATGTGAGATTTTGCAATGACAAGCTGGCATTTTTGGGGTTTTGCAAACTGCGGTAAAATGAACGGCCATTATCCGGTGGTTCGCCATGACCGTAGGTACTAACAACAAACAGGGCGCGTTTGATGTGGGTAAGCTCGCTAAGGGATAAATCGGATAACCGTGTTAACAGTACCGGGTATTCGCCCGCTTTATCGTTGGCGTATTGCTCAGCTAACGCGCGGGCATTGCCGGATTGACTGGCGTAGGCAATTAGAAACGTACTTTGATCGATGGCTGTTTTTGATAATTTCGGACGGTAGTGTCGCCACAGCAGTATAGCTACCCAAATGACATAAATGACAGTAAGGGCGACAGCGAACAGCAAGCGTTGAGATTCGGTCACAGCAATAGATCCGACTTAGTGAATAAAAACGAGCATAATGAATACAGGGATCAGCAGGCTTAATGCCGTAACGGGCCAGGTAGACGATTTATGGGGGGCTTGCTTAATGAGAAGTTGTAATCCGGTGACCGTAAATATGATCACCACGGCAGAAAATATATCAATAAACCACTTCCAAATGGTGCCGGTATTTCGGCCTTTATGTAAATCGTTAAAATACGCGATCCAGCCTCTATCAACACCTTCATAAACCAATTCTCCCATCTGAGTATCAATGGCGAGCCAATGATCCTGACCTGGACCGGGCCAGGAAAGATACAATTCAACGCCATCCCATTCCCCTTGTTTATTTGACGGCGGAGAAATAGCCTTTTCATCCTTTAGCCATTGGGTGAGTGCCACAGGGAGCTGTGTATTGCCTTCAGGCAATGCTGTGATAGTGGCGAGAATTGATGGTGGCACCGTAGTTTCCATATTACGAACCTGGGGCTGAACAGTAATATCGGTAGCGTGATTCAGGGTGATCCCTGTAATGGCGAACATGAGCATACCGGCTAAACATATGGCCGCAGAAATCCAATGCCATTGACGGGCGCTACCTATCGATAATCTCATGCACAACTCACGTAAAAGGGAAGACTAAAATAATGAGGGCACATGATAATAGTAATTATTCTTTTTTAGAAGGGCTGTTGGGGATTTTACCATGATAATCACTAGTATAACGAATATACAGGTAAAAACGGGCGTCTTGGCGGCCAATAGGGGTGATCTTTATCGATTATGGCAATGAAGGCCGAGATAAAAAGAGAAAATAGAATAACGAAGGGAAAGGGGTCATTGATAGGATAAAACAAACGCAGGCTCTGAATTTAGAGCCTGCGTGAAAAGTCTCTTAACCGGTATTTCGCATACCGATAGCAATACCTGCGATGGTGACCATCATAGCCCGTTCCAGTACAGAGTTGTGCACATCATCACCGGCTTTTCGGATACGATCCAGTAATTCGATTTGCAGATAATGTAAGGGCTGTAGATAACCGGCGCGGATATTCATGGATTCCTTACCGTGAGGGTCTTTATCCATGATGCTCTTTTGACCGGTAAGCGCCAGTAAAGAATCGATACTTTCTGATAATTCTTCACGCAATGCATCACCAAAGTGCTTTAGCTCGTCTGGTACAAGGCGTTCATCGTACGCTTCACTGATACGGGGGTCGGATTTGTGGAAAACCATATCCAACATAGATAAGCGCGAGCGATAAAATGGCCATTCAGCGAACATTTCTTCCACTACCGCCGGATCGCTTTGGTTTTTGACGCTATCAATGGCACGCATTACACCTAACCAAGAGGGCAGCACCAGGCGGGTTTGTGCCCAGGCAAATATCCAGGGAATTGCGCGAAGGCTTTCAATACCGCCTTGAGGTTTACGTTTTGATGGCCGACTTCCCAGTGGCAGTTTTCCGAGTTCTTGCTCGGGGGTCGCTACGCGGAAATAGGGCACAAAATCTTCATCATGACGCACGGTTTTACGGTAGTTGTCACGCCCGGCAGCCGCCATCTGGATGATTAATTCACGCCATTGGGGTTTAGGCTCTGGGGGCGGGAACAGCACGGCTTCAATGATGGCCGATGCGTAAATCCCCAGGCTTTGTTTAGCCAGCTTAGGCATACCAAACTTATAACGGATGGTTTCCCCTTGCTCTGTCACCCGGAAGCCGCCGTCAAGAGAGCCTGGTGGTTGAGAGTGAATGGCTGCATGGGCAGGTAAGCCTCCGCGGCCAATGGTACCACCGCGACCATGGAAGAGTGTTAATGTGGTATCGAATTCATTCGCCACTTTGACCAAGGCTTCCTGTGACTCATATTGGGCCCAGCCTGCGGCCAGTGCGCCGGCATCTTTTGCTGAATCAGAGTAACCGATCATGACGTATTGACGGCCTTTGGTATAGCCTCTGTACCAGTCAATGGACAGCAATTTACGCATCACCGTGGGAGAGTTGTTTAAATCATCCAGCGTTTCAAACAGCGGCGCTACCGGCATAGGCCAGTCCACGCCCGCTTCTTTTAAAAGCAATTGTACCGCCAGTACATCTGATGGCTCACTGGCCATGGAGATGATGTAGATCCCGAAACCTTCTTTGCTGTGTTGCGCAATGGTTTTACAGGTTTCAAGTACTTCGTTGACGTCATCGGAGGCTTCCCAATGCGTAGGGAAAAGAGGGCGTTTTGAGCTTAATTCACGGAGTAAAAAGGCTTGTTTATCGGCTTCATTCCACTGGGCGTAATCGCCTACACCGAGGTAACGGGTGATTTCACTGAATACGTCGGCATGACGCTCTGAATCCTGACGTATATCCAAACGTAATAGGTGGACCCCAAAACATCTTACTCGGCGAATGGTATCAAGCAGCATGCCATTGGCCGTGATGCTCATGCCACACTCAACCAAAGACTCATAACACATCATCAGGGGTTCAAGTAGTTCATCATTGGAGCAGATCCAGTCAGACTGGTCGACCTTTTTCCCGGCCAGATAATCCGTAATACCATCTCGGGTGATGCCACAGCGTTTGACCAGAGGGCGTAGTAATGCACGGTAAGGTTCGTTGGCATCATTACCGACAACATCTCGTAATGACTGGCTGCAATCAAACATGGATAGCTCGACTTGCAAACGATCTAAATCTGAGGCGAAAAGCTTTGCAGCCCGTTTGCGGGCTAACAGTAATACTTGTTCTGTGACTTTTGCGGTAACAAAAGGGTTGCCGTCGCGGTCGCCGCCCATCCAGGAGCTAAATTGCACTGGCGCCGCATCTAGGGGCAGGCCAATGTTGTAATCTTCTTTCAATCGTTCATCTAATTCACGGAGAAAGTCAGGTACCGCATCCCATAACGAATTTTCGATGACAGAGAAGCCCCAGCGTGCTTCATCCACGGGCGTTGGGCGTACCGAACGAATCTCCTCAGTATGCCATGATTGACTGATCAGATCGGCAATACGTGTTTCAATGCGGCGTCGTTCAATCGAGTCTAAACTCTCCTGATGGATTTCCTGTAAGCACTGAGCAAGCTCTTTCTGCTTGTGGATCAATGTACGTCGAGTCACTTCAGTGGGGTGCGCCGTGAGTACTAAATCAATGTTTAGTTTTGATACGGCTTTTTGCACATTGTCTTGTGTCAGTTTTGCTTTGTCTAAGTGGGTAAACAAGGCATCCATAGAGGCATCAACACTCATGGCACTGTTGTATTCCTGCTCTGCAATATTGCCAAGCGTAAGAAATTGAGCGAATGCCCGGCCGACAGTGAGTAGGTCTGCATCAGTGAGTTGTTTGAAAATTTCTTTCAGTTCTTCACTGCAAGAAGCATCGCCCTGATAGGACGAACGACCGTCTTTTCTGATTTTCTCGATACGGTCTAACCATTCCTGGCCTAATTCGGCTTTAATGGTTTCCCCAAGAACGGTTCCTAAGTACCGAACTGTGTCTCGCAGCTCAGCATCATAGTGTGATTGCATAGCTTCCTCCTATTTTATATGCCTCTAACCATACTTCATTCTGAATAATATTGTCTAACCACTTTGAGGTATAAATTTACTAGCCATACCAGTGCAATATTGATGGATCTCACGCCCTGAGCAACTTCGCGGGCAATATGATACACTTCGTGGCAAGTTAAATTTGACCTTGTCAGAGAGGCTATTTTTGACTAAAAACTAAACAAATCTTGTAATTTACTTTCAGGAGTCAATGTGACAGACAAATTTTCCAGCGTAGAAACGCAAGCAAGTTATGGAGTTGGTTTCCAAATGGGAGAGCAACTAAAATCCAACCCGTTTGAGGGCCTCTCCATAGATGCCGTCGTTGAAGGCATCCGCGATGCGTTTGGCGGTGAGGCATCACAGGTAGACACCGATACGCTGCGTAATGCATTTGGTGAGATTCATCAGCGTATGCAAGCCGAAAAAGAAGCAGAAAGCAAAGCCGTCATTGAAGAAGGTAACGCCTTTCTAACGAAAAATGCCGAGCGCGATGATGTCACAGTGACAGAAAGCGGTCTGCAATACGAAGTGATTGAAGCTGGGGAGGGGGCGAAGCCTGCTGCTGACAGCACAGTACGAGTACATTATCACGGTACGTTGATCGACGGTTCTGTATTTGATAGTTCATATAAACGTGGTCAGCCAGCCGAATTCCCAGTCAATGGCGTGATCCGTGGTTGGACCGAAGCACTTCAACTTATGCCTGTTGGTTCTAAGTGGAAACTGTATGTGCCGTATGAACTGGCCTACGGTGAACAAGGCGCTGGCGGCACTATTGCCCCTTATACGACCTTGATATTCGATGTTGAATTGTTGGATATTTTAGGTTAGAAAAACCCACGGTGACGTTCATGTCACCGTTTTTTATTCCGAGGGAACATCTGTTCAGAGTTGTTATCCCTTCGCACACGATTACAATACCGGCCTTATTTATAAAGGAACAAATACTATGGTTATCAAGCCTAAAGTCAGAGGCTTCATCTGTACAAATTCCCACCCTGTAGGTTGCGCAGCTTCAGTAGCTGAACAAATTGACTATATTCGCTCACAAGGCGAATTAGGAGAAGGGCCTAAAAATGTGCTGGTTATTGGTTGTTCTACAGGATATGGCTTAGCGTCACGTATAACGTCGGCGTTTGGTTATGGTGCGAAGACCTTGGGTGTCTGTTTTGAAAAAGCGCCCACAGAGCGTAAGACCGCCACCGCTGGTTGGTATAATACTGCGGCATTTCATCAGCAAGCAGAAAAGAACGATCTTTATGCGAAAACCATTAATGGAGATGCTTTCTCCGATGAGATAAAAGAAGAGGTTATCGCGCAAATCAAACAGGATCTAGGTGAAATAGACCTGGTGATCTATAGTTTGGCTTCTCCCCGTCGCACCGATCCGGTTACTGGCGAAACTTATCGCTCTACGTTAAAACCGGTGGGGCAGGCTTATACCACCAAAACCTATGACACCGATAAAGATAAAGTTCACGATGTCACATTAGAACCGGCCACCGATAAAGAAATTGCCGACACCATTAAAGTCATGGGCGGCGAAGATTGGGAACGCTGGTTAGATGCCCTAGCCGAAGCCGGGGTATTAGCCGAAGAATGCAAAACCACCGCTTATACTTATATAGGTAAAGAACTCACCTGGCCGATTTATGGGCAAGCGACCATTGGTAAAGCGAAAGAAGATTTAGATCGCGCGGCTGCGGCTATTATCCACAAACACAGTGATCTGCGGGTTGATGCCCATGTGTCGTCGCTAAAAGCGCTGGTGACCCAAGCAAGTTCTGCGATTCCAGTGATGCCTTTGTATATTTCGTTGATTTATAAAGTCATGAAAGAAGAAGGGACCCACGAAGGCTGTATCGAACAAATATTGGGTTTGTACCATACCTGTCTATACGGCGATGAGCCCACCTTAGATGATATGAATCGTTATCGTATGGATGGAAAAGAAACCAACGAAGCCACCCAGGCCAAAATTAAAGCGCTGTGGGATCAGGTGACTCAGGAAAACTTCCATGAACTTAGCGATTACGCAGGTTATAACTACGAATTCTTAAAACTGTTTGGATTCGGCCTCGAAGGTGTTGATTATGATGCCGATGTGGATCCTATGGTTTCCTGGTAATTTTGTTACTTAACGATAAAGAAGCCGTCTGATTGACGGCTTCTTTGCGTTTGTAAACGGGTTTTACGCGACAAGTCATCCCGCGAAGACAAAAAAGATGTGTTAAAATGCGTCGCCGAAAATAAATGGGATGTATTTTTATCGCTACATTATGTGTATTTGTGGCGATTTGAACGGGGATGGAAGAGACGGCTTCACCGTATTTTAAGTCCATTTTCGCTTTTGCCTCTTTATCGGTATAATGCTCGGCGAATATTAACTATTAACAAAATTTGTGGATAATCCATTATTTGCGTAGCTTAACCTTGTGCAATAATGCTAAAATCCCGTAGTTAAGTCAGGGGTGTTTTCTCTTTGCTTCCCACACTGGCTTCAAGTACGCATTATGTACAAGCTTAGAAAAGCTTGGCGAGCGCGTCGGCAAAATACAATAATTATATTCTTGGCACGTTTTCGTTACGAACTCCTCAATGAGCTTGTAGGGACGCTGCAAGGGAAATTCAATACATTCGGGTTTTAAACCTGATTATAAAAGAGCGCTTCTGCATGCAGGCAGCGGTTGCTGCAGTCATGCATAAGGGTTCTTCTATTAGAGTAGTGCGATTACGTATGATAAAAATCAAGAAAGGTCTCGACCTCCCTATTAAGGGAGCGCCGCTACAGCAAATCTCCGACGGAGCTGCTGTTTCGCGCGTTGCCATTCTGGGAGAAGAATATGTAGGCATGCGGCCTACCATGCACGTTCAAGTTGGTGACAAAGTGAAGAAAGGCCAGGTTCTTTTTGCAGACAAAAAGAATCCGGGCGTTCAATTCACTGCTCCGGCAGCTGGCGAAGTGGTAGAAGTTAACCGTGGTGCTAAACGTGTTCTTCAATCTGTAGTAGTGAAAGTAGAAGGTAACGACGCTGTTACCTTTGAAAAAATTGCCGCAGACCAGATAGTCAACGCATCTCAAGAACAATTGCAAACGTTACTTGTTGACTCAGGACTATGGACTGCGTTACGCACCCGTCCGTTCAGCAAAGTACCCGCCTTAGGTTCAACACCGCATTCAATTTTTGTTACTGCCATGGACACAAATCCACTGGCTGCCGATCCTGCAGCGATTATTGCAGAACGGAGTGACGATTTTGTCGCAGGTTTGAAAGTCCTAAGCCAATTAAGTGGCGGTAAGGTCTACGTTTGTAAAGCTGCAGGGGCAAATATTGCCACCGGTGATGCCAATGTTGACGTGGCTGAGTTTGCTGGTCCCCATCCAGCAGGTTTGCCGGGTACGCATATACATCACCTTGATCCTGTGGGTTTGAACAAGACGGTTTGGTATATCAACTATCAAGATGTCATGGCCTTCGGTGCAACAGTAGTTAGTGGTGAACTTGCTACTCAGCGCGTTGTGGCATTAGCTGGCCCATCGGTTAAAAACCCCCGCCTTATTCGTACTTGTTTAGGTGCTGATATTGCTGAATTGACCAAAGGTGAGCTCACTGATGGTGATGTTCGGGTCATTAGCGGTTCGGTGCTCTATGGAACAACCGCGAAAGGTGTGCATGGTTTCCTTGGCCGTTATCATCTGCAAATTTCTGCAGTAAGAGAAGGGCGTGAAAAAACCTTATTTGGTTGGTTAACCCCAGGATCTGACAAACACTCTGTAACCCGTGCTTATTTAGGCCATTTGGGTAGTAAAGAGTTTGAAATGACGACAACCACCAACGGCTCTGAGCGTTCAATGGTGCCAATCGGCAACTATGAACGGATTATGCCGCTGGACATCTTACCCACACTGTTATTGCGTGATCTGATTTCCGGTGACACTGACAGTGCTCAGGCAATGGGATGTTTGGAATTAGACGAGGAAGATTTGGCGCTGTGTACCTATGTATGCCCCGGCAAATATAACTATGGTCCGATTCTGCGCAGTTGTTTAAACACCATTGAGAAAGAGGGTTAAGTCATGGGTTTGAAAGCGTATTTGGAAAAAATTGAACCAAATTTCGAACCGGGCGGGAAATATGAAAAGTGGTATGCACTTTATGAAGCGGCGGCCACCATTTTTTATACACCGGGAACGGTGAATAAAGCCAATACTCACGTTCGGGATAGTATCGATCTAAAACGCATCATGATCATGGTGTGGCTGGCAACGTTTCCAGCAATGTTTTTTGGTATGTATAACATTGGGTTACAAGCTCAGGATGCGTTAGCAACTGGTGCCACTGTACCTGATGCCTGGCAAGCGGCTATTTTTGCGGCGTTTGGCGGTGATCTAGCCAATGCGGGTGGATTAGGGCTGTTTTTCTACGGCGCTTGTTTCTGGTTACCTATTTATGCCACAACCTTTGTTGTGGGCGGTTTCTGGGAAGTCCTGTTTGCCTCTGTGCGTAAGCACGAAGTTAACGAAGGTTTCTTTGTTACCTCAGTATTATTTGCCCTTACGTTACCGGCTACTATTCCATTGTGGCAGGTTGCATTAGGTATTACTTTCGGTGTCGTGATTGCCAAAGAAGTCTTTGGTGGTACGGGCCGTAACTTCTTAAACCCTGCGCTATCTGGCCGGGCTTTCTTGTACTTTGCTTATCCTGCGCAGATCACAGGTGACCAGGTATGGGTTGCTGCAGATGGTTTCTCAGGGGCAACATCATTAAGCCAAGCGGCTTCAGGCAACCTTGATTACAGTAATATGGATCAGTGGCTGAGTAGCTTCATCGGAACGATTTCCGGTTCCGCGGGTGAAGTATCAGCATTGGCTATTATGATCGGTGGTCTATTTATAATGTATATGCGCATTGCCAGTTGGCGAATTGTGGCAGGTGTGGCCATTGGTGTGGTCTTCTTTGCTACCTTGCTCAATGTCATTGGCAGCGATACCAACCCCATGTTTGCAATGCCTGCACATTGGCACTTTGTTGTAGGTGGTTTGGCATTTGGTATGTTCTTCATGGCTACGGATCCCGTTTCAGCGTCGTTTACTAATCAAGGTAAATGGGCATACGGTATATTCATTGGCTTTATGACAGTTCTGATTCGCGTCCTTAACCCGGCCTTCCCAGAAGGTGTAATGTTGGCAATCCTATTTACCAACCTTTGGGCGCCACTGTTCGACTATTTCGTCGCACAAAGCAATATCAAGCGGAGGGTAGCTCGTGTCGGCTAAGAAAGAATCACTAGGAAAAACCGTTGGCGTTGTTGTCGCCGTTTGTTTGGTTTGTTCAATTATTGTGTCGGGCTCGGCAGTAGGTTTACGTGAACTGCAGCAAACTAACGCAAAATTAGATAAGCAAACAAACATCCTTACTGCAGCTGGTTTATACGAAACCGGTATGAGTAACGCAGATGTAGAGCAGACGTTTAAAGAGTCTGTTGAAGTTCGCTATGTTGATTTAGATTCCGGTACATTTACTGAAGCGCCAGAAGCTGATTATGACATGTACAAAGCCGCGAAGGAAAAAGAGAGCAGCACGCAAGTGGTTAACAGTAATGTTGGCTTCCAGCGTCGTCCGAATGTTGCCACTATTTATCTGGTTCACGGTGATAATGGCGAGGTCTCTCGCTTAGTCTTGCCTGTACACGGAAGCGGCTTATGGGACTTAATGTATGGTTTCCTAGCCGTAGATGCTGATGGTCAGACTGTTAGAGAGCTGATCTATTATCAACAAAGTGAAACGCCTGGACTCGGTGGTGAAGTACAGAACCCAGAATGGCAGAAGAAATGGGATGGCAAGAAACTGTATAAAGACGGTGAAGTTGCTATTCAGGTTAAGAAAAATGCAAATTCTGAGTATGCGGTAGATGCACTTTCCGGGGCAACCCTGACCAGTACAGGTGTCCAAAACACCATTCAGTATTGGGTCGGTGAGCAGGGCTTCGGTCCTTTCCTTAAGAAACAAGCATGGCGTTCATAAAGGGGACTTATCGTGGCTGACACTAAAGAAATGAAAAAGGTCCTTTTTGGACCCATTTTGGACAACAACCCTATCGCTTTGCAGGTATTGGGTATTTGTTCTGCACTGGCGATTACCACCAAGCTGGAAACAGCACTGGTAATGTCACTGGCTCTGACCAGTGTTGTCGCCTTTTCTAATCTGTTTATTTCACTGATACGGAATCAGATTCCGTCAAGTGTGCGGATTATTATTCAAATGACGATTATCGCTTCGTTGGTAATCGTTGTTGACCAAATTCTAAAAGCCTATTCCTACGAAATATCGAAGCAGCTTTCGGTGTTCGTTGGCTTGATCATTACTAACTGTATCGTGATGGGACGGGCGGAAGCCTACGCCATGAAAAGCCCGCCTTTGATGAGCTTTTTAGACGGTATCGGTAATGGTTTGGGTTACTCTTTTATCCTGATTTGTATCGGTACAATTAAAGAGTTGTTTGGTTTTGGTACGATTTTAGGCTTTGAGATTTTGCCCTTAGTGCAAAACGGTGGCTGGTATCAGGGTAACGGGTTATTGATTCTACCGTTTAGTTCATTCTTCCTGATTGGTGGCGTGGTATGGGTTCTTCGTACCTTCCGTCCCGAACAAATCGAACCTAAGGAGTAATTCATGGAACATTATCTGTCTTTATTCGTTCGTTCGATTTTTGTCGAGAACATGGCACTGTCCCTCTTTTTAGGTATGTGTACCTTTCTCGCTGTGTCTAAAAAAATTAAAACAGCCATGGGTCTTGGTGTGGCGGTAATTGTTGTACTGGGTATCTCAGTACCGGCTAACCAAGTTATCTATGTCAACATTCTTGCTCCTGGCGCTTTAGCTTGGGCAGGTTTCCCTGATGCGGATCTTAGCTTCCTAAATTACTTAACCTTTATCGGCGTTATCGCGGCATTGGTTCAGATTTTGGAAATGAGCTTGGATAAGTTCTTCCCTGCTTTGTATAACGCGCTGGGTATCTTCTTACCCTTAATTACAGTGAACTGTGCCATCTTTGGTGGTGTTGCCTTTGCTGTACAACGCGAATACAACTTTGGCGAAAGCATCGTTTATGGTGTCGGTAGCGGTATGGGTTGGGCACTGGCCATTGTTTTACTGGCGGCAGTGCGTGAAAAGCTTAAATATGCTGATATGCCTGATGGCGTACGTGGTTTAGGTTCTGTGTTTATGATCGCAGGACTGATGGCCCTTGGCTTCCAGTCTTTCACTGGTATTCAGCTTTAATTGAGCTCGGGAGCATATAAATGAATGTAGAAATTTTCCTTGGCGTTGGCATGTTCATTGCCATCGTTCTGGCGTTGGTATTCATCATCATGTTCGCCAAGTCGAAATTGGTGCCAAGTGGTGATGTTACTATCTTAATTAACGGTGATCCTGAAAAGGCCATCAAAACGTCTCCAGGTGGTAAATTGCTTGGCGCATTAGCAGATAATGGCATTTTCGTCTCGTCTGCCTGTGGTGGCGGTGGTTCTTGTGGTCAGTGTCGCGTTGAAGTGAAATCCGGTGGTGGTGAAATATTGCCTACTGAACTGGACCATATCACTAAGGGTGAAGCCCGTAAGGGGTGCCGACTTTCCTGTCAAGTTTCTGTGAAACAAGACATGGAAATCGAATTGGATGAAGAAATCTTTGGTATTAAAAAGTGGGATTGTGAAGTCATTTCTAATGACAACAAAGCCACGTTTATTAAAGAACTGAAACTGAAAATCCCTAACGACGAAAGTGTACCTTTCCGTGCCGGTGGTTATATTCAGATTGAGGCGCCACCTCATCACGTAAAATATAAAGATTTTGATATTCCAGAAGAGTATCGCCCTGATTGGGAACGCTTCGGCTTCTTTGATATCGAATCGAAAGTAGATGAAGAAACCATCCGTGCTTATTCCATGGCGAATTACCCTGAAGAAGAAGGGATTATTATGCTGAACGTGCGTATTGCTACGCCGCCACCGAATAATCTTAGCTTACCAGCGGGTAAAATGTCGTCGTATATCTGGAGTCTTAAGCCAGGTGATAAAGCCACGATTTCAGGTCCCTTTGGTGAGTTCTTCGCTAAAGATACTGACGCTGAAATGGTCTTTGTTGGTGGTGGTGCTGGTATGGCGCCCATGCGCTCACACATTTTCGATCAGCTTCGTCGGTTGCATACTAAACGTAAGATTTCGTTCTGGTATGGTGCCCGTTCATTGCGCGAAATGTTCTATGTAGAAGATTTTGATGAACTGGCCGCAGAGAACGAGAATTTTGAATGGAATGTGGCATTGTCTGATCCACAGCCAGAGGACAACTGGGAAGGGTATACAGGTTTTATTCACCAAGTACTGCTTGAGAACTACCTGAAAGACCATCCAGCCCCTGAAGACTGTGAGTTCTATATGTGTGGACCACCTATGATGAATGCAGCAGTAATTAATATGCTCAAAGATCTTGGGGTGGAAGATGAAAATATCCTGCTTGATGACTTTGGTGGTTAATCAGGAAAAGATATAATGAGAAAAGGGGGCTATGCCCCCTTTTTTGATAGTAAGGAACTGAAGTGATTACGCAATATCTTCGTTTAACGCTGGTGGTTTTCGTTTTATTTGTTGTCGCCGGATGTGCCAAAGAAAGCAAGCAAGTGGTGCATCTTCATGGTGAAACCATGGGGACGACCTATAATGTAAAATATGTCGTCGATGATCGTGGGCAAATCGATGGATTAAAAGCGGCTTTGGATAAGCGTTTGGTAGAAATTAACAAGTTAATGTCTACCTACGACCCCACGTCTGAGCTTTCCAGATTTAATCAATATCGTTTTACCAAGCCTTATCCGTTATCGCCAGAGACCACAACCGTAGTAAAAGAAGCCCTGAGATTAGGGGAGCTTAGTCATGGTGTATTAGATATTACCGTTGGCCCTTTGGTCAATTTATGGGGGTTTGGCCCGAATAAACGTCCTGAAAAAGTGCCTGATGAAGCACAGATCAACGCAGTTAGACCTTACGTCGGGCTTGATAAGTTGACGCTGACGCCACAGGGACTGAAAAAATCACATCCTATGGTATATGTGGATTTATCCACCATTGCCAAAGGCTACGGTGTAGACGAACTAGCCACTATCATGGAAGACTATGGCCTTAGCAACTATCTGGTGGAAATTGGTGGCGAGATGCGGGTTAAAGGTGAGCGGGGCAATGGTGAAGAATGGTTAATCGCCATTGAAAAGCCCATCACCACAGAACGGGCGGTGGAAAAAATTGTGTCAGTGGGCACGAACGCCATTGCAACGTCCGGTGACTATCGCAATTACTATGAAGTCGACGGTAAACGGTATTCTCATTTAATCGATCCCCGTACGGGCAGCCCAATTACCCATAATCTGGTTTCTGTAACCGTGGTTCACCCATCCTCTATGACCGCCGATGGCCTGGCAACAGCATTTACTGTTATGGGCTGGGATGAAGCTATAAAACTGGCTGAGAAGGAAGATTTAGCCGTATTTCTAATTCGCCGTACAAGCGATGGGTTTGAAGAGTACGCTTCTCCTCGTTTCAATGCGACAGTTACTGTTAAAAACTAAGGGGTTATTATGTCTACCTTTATTCTTGCATTCGTTTTCTTTCTTGCCATGGTTTTGGCCATGGGCATCGGTTACTTGGTGCAAAAAAAATCTATCGCAGGTAGCTGTGGTGGATTAGGGGCGTTGGGCATTGAAAAGGCCTGTGATTGCCCGGAGCCCTGTGACCGTAAGCAAGCCCGTTTAGACCGAGAAGCCAGTCGTCAGAAAAAAATTGCAGAGTGGAAAGACAATCAAATTATGTAACAGGGTTGGTTGTTCGCCATTTAGTGCATTGTGAATATTAAGCAGGCTTAACCCCTAGGTTTCAGCCTGCTTTTTTACGTTCGGTTAGCTGATTGCTTTTAACGAACGATTTATCCACCCCAACAAGAACTTAGCTTGGGATGGATTATTGTTCACAATATTGGCGTATCTTGCCATTTTTTTAAGGGCGTATTCACGAATAAAAACACTTTCTTCCATGTTATTCACGGCTTTTAAAGTTATAGAGCCAACAATGCCGTCGGTGGTGACACCAGCCACGTCTTGAGTCAGTTTTATGGCCGTGGAAACCCCAGCGTTAACGGCAAAATCAAAAATA